>JASKKI010000018.1 GCA_030154225.1 Clostridia bacterium
CATTCTTTGCCTCACGATTTCATAAAGAATTATTGCGCCAGCAACTGCCACATTTAAAGATTCTGCCCTTGGATCAAGAGGAATTTTAACCTTAATGTCGCCACTAGTAATAAGTTTTGGACCTCTAGCTTCACTTCCCAGTACTAATACCAATTTTTTCGGATAAGTTGGTTGGAAATGATATTTAGAAGCTCTAATATCGGCAATAACTATTTCAAAATCGTTATTTTTAAGATCCATAATCAACTTGTTAGGATCATCTTGATAGAAAACCGGCAATTTGAAAACAGCACCCATAGTAGATCTTAAAGACTTATCATTATATAAATCAACAGTTCCTGGCAAGCAAAAAACTGCATCTACTCCTGCACCAAAAGCTGTTCTAATAATAGTACCTAAATTTCCGGGATCTTGTATTCCATCTAAAACCACAAAGAGCTTTCCTGATTTTAGTAATTTAGTTAAATTCCAGCGAGGTTTATTTATTATAGCAGCAATACCTTGAGGATTAATAGTGCTTAAATTTTTTTCCAGGAGTTTGGTACTTACGATATAATACTTTTGAGAATAAAGTTTTAAAACATCCTTAATATTTGGGGATTCTAATGCCTTTTCACTTACTAGTAAAGCCTCAATGCTACTAATATTATGTAATATTGCTTCCCGACAAAACCTACTTCCTTCAACGACAAATTGCTGATATTCCTCTCGATATTTTTTTGTTTTTAAAGCTCTTAATTTTTTTAGCCACTGATTTTGTTCAGAATTAATAATTTCCACTAATTTACCCCTCTATTTTTGTAATTTTAACAGGTCATCATCTTTACCCACTACTACTAAAATATCTCCAACATTAATGGTACAATCCTTGCAAGGTATGACAATAACCTCATCGCTATCTACTCTTTTGATAGCTAAAACAATTATATTATATTTAACTCTTAATTGTAACTGTTCCAAAGATTTTACTATAAATGTGGAAGGAGTAATTATTTCAACAATTCTATATTCCGGGGATAATTCTAAATTATCTAAAACGTTAATTAGAAGTTAAGCTGTGAGCTAATCTTATACCCATATCCCTTTCCGGAAAAATAACTTTATCTGCCCTACACGATATAGAACTTTTCCATGGAGTTCATCTTCCGCTCTACTTACCACATATTTTAAACCTAGCTCTTTTAACATTACTGTTAAAAGAATATTAGCTTCAAATATCATCCTGTCCTATGGCGACAATTGCTACATCAAAATTATTGATTTAAAAGCTTCTTCATCCATTGCATCAGCTTGTACAGCATGGGTAACATGATTGGAAACTGCTTGTATTTTGTCAGTATTTTGGTCAATTGCCATCACTTCATAACCTAATTTATAAAGGGTTGTAGCGACACTTGTCCCAAAGGGACCTAAACCTAAAATACCAACTTGCTTCAAAATAATTCCTCCTATCCTATAATAACTTTTTCCTCAGGATACCCTACTCTAGCTGCATTTTGTCGTTGTGTAAAAGCGAAGGCCAAGGTTAATGGTCCTACTCTACCAGTAAACATCGTAATAGCTATTATTACTTTGCCTATATTTGTTAGTTTAGATGTTAGGCCTGTGGACAAACCTACTGTACCAAATGCTGAAAAAACCTCAAATGTAATATCCAAAATTGAGGCGTTCTCGTACAAAGATAAAAACATAGTAACTATACTAATCATTATTAGCCCAATTAAAATAACGGATAAAGCTTTAAATATATTAGTAGGTGGGATTTTGCGCTCAAATACTACCGTCTCCTCACGACCCTTTATCGTCGCAAATACTGCCATAATGATTGTTCCAAAGGTAGTAGTTTTAATACCACCACCGGTGGATGCAGGAGAAGCTCCTATAAACATTAAAGATAATAAAAATAATAAAGTAGGAGTCCGCATTTCAGCAATAGGAATTGTATTAAATCCTGCAGTTCTAGGAGTTGCACCTTGAAAGAAAGCTGCTAGTAACTTATTAGGAAAAGAAAGCTCACCTAAAGTTTCTGCATTATTATATTCAAATAAAAGAACAATTAAAAAGCCAGCCAATAGTAAAACACCTGTAATTAATAATACCAGTTTACTATGTAATGAATACGAATGAAAATTTTTAACACCCTTATTATAAATTTCAGCTATTACGGTAAATCCTAATCCACTTCCTATAAATAACGATAATATAACTAGATTGATATACCAATCATCTTTAAAATTTTCTAAACTATTACCGAAAAGATCAAATCCAGCATTATTGAAAGCTGATATTGCATGAAATAAACCATAATAAAAACTTTTAAAACCCAATTTAGGAAACCATCTTGTTGCTAATAAAAGTGCTCCAGTCAATTCTGTTATAAAAGTAAACTGTAAAATATACTTTGTTAATTTTATTATCCCCGCAGGGGTTATTTGATTTAGTGCTTCTTGCATCATTAATCGACGTTTAAAGGAAATTTTCTTTCCTAACAAAATTGCAAATAGTGTAGCTACCGTCATTAAGCCCAATCCACCTATTTGAATCATAATCATAACTAAAATTTGACCGAATACAGTTAAATCTGTTGCTGTATTTACAACGATCAAACCTGTTACACAAGTAGCTGAAGTAGCTGTAAAAAAAGCATCAATCCATTTAAGACCCTCTCCATCGGTTGTAGCAAATGGCAAATGGAGTAATAACGTACCAATTAAAATTGTAAGAAGAAAACTAAATGCTATTAGCCGTGGTGGTGAAAAAAATTTTTTATGCAAGAAATTCCCTCCAAAATTATATGTAACCTATTAAATTCCAGTTTAATTTTTCTTAATAATATTTATGTTTACCAAAAAAATTAAAAAAAATAAGAAAACCAATAGTAATTATTTTCTATGAATAGAGGTCAGTAGCTAAAAAAAAATTAAGAGCAGGCATTAAGCCTACTCTTAATTTTTTAACTATTTTTGGCTACATTAACTAACTCGCTAAAAGCCTGAGCATCATTAACGGCTAATTCAGCTAACATTTTACGGTTAATTTCTACACCAGCTTTTTTCAAACCATTAATAAAGCGGTTATAGGATAGGCCGTTTTGTCTAGCAGCTGCATTGATACGAGCAATCCATAATTTACGGAAATCCCTTTTACGCAGTTTGCGATGAGCATATGAATACATTAAAGCTTTCATTACTGCCTGGTTAGCCACTCTAAAGATCTTAGAACGAGCACCGCGATAACCTTTAGCCAGCTTTAATATTTTTTTATGTCTACGGCGTGCAGTTACGCCCCTCTTAACTCTTGCCATGATTTATTACCTCCTTAGCTCTGACAGATTTACTTATAAGGAATTAACTTAATTACTCTTTTAGCATCGCCTTCAAACATTATGGCAGATTTACGTAAATTACGTTTTCTCTTAGCAGATTTTTTCTCTAAGATATGACTTTTAAATGCATGATATCTTTTAATTTTACCTGTTGCAGTTTTCTTAAAACGTTTTGCTGCACCTCTATGGGTTTTCATTTTTGGCATAAGAAAAGTCCTCCTCTCTAACGATGACTAGGAATTTATTGGTGATAAAATCATAATCATATTTCTACCTTCAACTTTTGCTTCTTTCTCTACTTTGGCCAAATCTTTAACTTCATTAGCCAAGCGGTCACATAACTCTTTTCCAAGTTCGGGATGGGTAATTTCCCGACCTCTAAACATAATAGTAACTTTTACTTTATCACCATTTTCTAGAAATCTAATAGCATTTCTCATTTTGGTATTAAAGTCATGATCTTCAATATTAGGACGGAGTTTTACTTCTTTAACATTTATAATACGCTGATTTTTCCGTGCTTCCCGTTCTTTCTTACTCTGTTCATATTTAAATTTACCATAATCCATAATTCTGCAAACGACAGGATTAGCGTTAGGAGCAACCTCGACTAAATCCAAACCCCTATCTAACGCTATTTTCAGCGCTTCTTTGGGAGACATAATACCCATCTGTTCTCCCTTTTCATCAACTAATCTAACCTCTTTTGCCCTAATCTCCTCATTAACCCTTAAATCCTTGCTAATAATTTTTCACCTCCAAAAAATTAAAAGCGGATGAGAATCCCATCCGCTTACACAATAACGACATATATATTTAAAACCACATGTCTATTGTTATAACCTTATAAGCATAAGCCATAAGGTGAGAAGCGGACGGCTTCTTCTTTATCCCACGTTTAATTTAACGGAATTAATTTTAGCATTAATTTAAATTTATGTCAATTTTATTTTTTTTGTTTAATTTCTTCAACAATTTTTGTTACAAATTCCTGAAGAGCAAAAGCCCCTAAATCTCCTTCTCCTCGTTTCCGAAGTCCTACAGCCCCCTGTTCTACTTCTCTATCTCCAATAACCAACATGTAAGGAATTTTATACAATTGGGCTTCCCTTATCTTATATCCTATTTTTTCGTTTCTGTCATCCAGTTCAACTCTCACACCAGCTTTACTTAGAACATCATAGATCTTCTGACCATAAGCAACATGTTTACTGGTAATGGGCAGAACTTTTACCTGTACCGGTGCTAACCAAGTTGGAAAAGCACCAGCATAATGTTCGGTAAGAATACCAATGAATCTTTCAATACTACCAAAAGCTACCCGGTGCACCATTACCGGTCTATGTTTTTCTCCATCTTCACCAATATAATTTAAATCAAATTTTTCAGGCATTTGAAAATCTAATTGGATTGTTCCGCACTGCCAAGTTCTTCCCAAAGAATCTTTTAAATGAAAGTCTATCTTCGGACCATAAAAAGCTCCATCACCTTCATTTATAAGATAGTTCATACCTTTTTCTTTTAAAGCATTTTCTAAAGCACTGGTTGCTTTATCCCACATTTCATCAGAACCCATTGCTTTGTCCGGCTTAGTAGATAATTCTACATGATATTCAAAACCAAATAATTTATAAACCTTATCTATTAAATTAATAACACCTTTAATTTCTTCAGTAATCTGGCTGGGAAGCATAAAGATATGGGCGTCGTCTTGAGTAAATGCCCTAACCCTCATTAAACCATGTAATACACCTGATAGTTCATGACGGTGTACTAAACCCATCTCACATAAACGTAAAGGTAAATCACGATAACTATGCAGTTTACTATTATAAACCAACATGGCACCTGGACAGTTCATTGGTTTTATAGCAAAATCATTTTCATCTATTTCTGTAAAATACATATTATCTTTATAATGCTGCCAGTGTCCAGATCGCTCCCAAAGTTCCCGGTTAAGAATTATAGGAGTTTTTATTTCCTGGTACCCACTCTCCTGGTGTAATTCACGCCAAAAATTTTCTAGTTCATTCCTAATTACCATTCCTTTGGGATAAAAGAAAGGAAAACCGGGTCCTTCGTCCATTATAGTGAAAAGCTCCAACTCTTGTCCTAATTTGCGGTGGTCACGACGTTTGGCTTCTTCCAATCGATATAGATAGTTCTCCAACTCCGACTTCTTAGGAAAAGAAGTTCCGTAAATGCGTTGTAGCATTTTATTTTTTTCACTACCTCGCCAGTATGCCCCAGCAACACTTAATAACTTAGGGGCTTTAACTAAACTGGTACAAGCTAAATGAGGACCAGCACATAAATCTACAAAATCACCTTGCTGATAGACAGAAATAATAGCATCTTCAGGTAAATCTTCTATTAGTTCAACCTTATAAGGTTCTCCCCTATCCTGGAAAAACTTAATTGCCTCACTTCTTGTTAATTCCTTACGAATAAATTTGTAATCTTCTTTTATAATTTTTTCCATTTCTTTTTCAATTTTTTCTAGGTCTTGAGGAGTAAATTTATGCTGGGAATCAAAATCATAATAAAAGCCATCTTTTATTGCCGGTCCTATCCCTAATTTAGTTCCAGGATAAAGTTTTTGTACAGCTTGAGCTAAGATATGAGATGAACTGTGTCTAAATATATCTTGGGCCTCTTTATCTTCAAAAGTTAATATACTTACTTTAGCATCTTTTTTAATAGGATAATTGATATCAACTACCTTATCATTTACTTTTGCAGCGAGAGCCTTTTTGGCTAAACCCTTACTAATATCAATAGCTACATCTAAGGGAGTTATTGTTTCAACATCATATTCTCTTATAGATCCATCAGGTAGTGTAATCTTGATCATAATAATTCCTCCTTTACTAGAGTTCAAAAATAAATAATTGATAATTTTAGAAAATAAAAAACTTCTCATCCCCAAATAGGACGAGAAGTGCTTCCCGCGGTTCCACCTAGATTGGAAGATAAAATCTCCCCACTCTTAACCAATAACGGTGGCTAACCGGCTATCCTTACTAATAATTTCAGAATAACAGCTCCAAGGTGGTACAAGTTTCAAAATTAACCAAAAACACTTCCAGCCAAGGTGTTTTCTCTCTGACGGATTTTAAAACTTGTTTGTCCTTTTCCTTGCTTTTAACTTAAATTAATTATAGATATTGAAATCTATGCTGTCAATACTATCAAAAGTATTCCCTGCACTAAACCAATAATAAAACCTAAAATACCACCTAAATATTCTATATGTTTTAATTCTTTTTTAGCAATTGTTAATACTATCTTTTCCAATTCTTTTATATCTAGCTGGTTAATTTTTTCTTCAATCATAGAAGCTATAGGTAAAGTATCCTTAATTTCTTCAGATAGCTTAGGGAAATTTTCTTGAAAGAAATGTTTTACTTCCCCTTCAATAACAATATCAACAATGTTAGTTAAATGATCTTTAATTCCACTGGGGATAAAGGCAGGTAAAAACTTTTGTAGTCTAATTTTAATATTCTCTGATATTGTCCTTGTTAATTTTACCCTAATATCTGAAGATGATAATCGATTAAAAATTTCCTCACTTGATAATAATTCTCTTTCCACTGTTTGACCTATGACTAAAGCAAGTTCACTTCTTCTCTTAGGTATTAAACCTTGTATAGTAAAAAACCAAAAAAATTTATATTCATTATAAGGTCGAAAAATTAACTTAATGGCTAAAACATTAGTACTCCAACCAATTAATGCTCCTAACAAAGTAGATAACAATATATATATTAACAACCTAATCACCCTATTAATATTAGCAAAAAAATAAATAAAGGTAAAGAAGACCCAGATTTAGACTAGGTCTTTCTTATCCTTTATTACATAAAGAGCAACCATTACACCTTTTCGCTCGTTTTCCAAAAACATTCTCTATGGTTTTTATTGTATCTTTCGGTTCTTTTAGATGGACTAAATGAATAACTACTATACGGGGTGCAAGGGTTATCAGAGCACTAATTAAAAGGTCTTCATAATTAATACTACTGTTTAAAAGATCAACAGAAAAACCATCTAAATATTCACTTTCTATTTGTTTTCCTTCACAATCAACTAATTTAAATGCATTATTATCTTCCAAAAGAATATGGACTTCATTTACTTTAGGTTCCTGAATATCAACAAAATATCTCAAAAGTCTAATAAACTCCAAGTATTCTTTTTCTAATAAGAAGTCATCAACTGCTATATCTACAACATCTTCTATTTCATGTATATAATCCTTTAAACGAAAATTTACAAAGCCCTCTAAAACAATTTCCTGATTTCTTTCTAAAAATTCCAAAACCCTTTGGATTATTTTATTTTTTCTATTTATCGGTCTATAAAATGAATCAGTTTGTAATAATTCGATAGCTTTATTTTTAATACTTTTTTTTTCCTCTTCATTAAAATAATAATAATGATCTCTTATTATTCTATTTACTAGTAAATGGGCCCAATCCTCAATTATTATATCAGCAATTATATTTGCTAAATGATGTTTAAATTTTTCACCAGAAATAATTTTATCGTAATTTTCACATCCTAAAAAGGTAATGTTACCTTTGCTATTAACTTTATAATTTAATTTAAATGATCTAAATTCATGATCAAATCTATTTATTAAAGCTTTTGGGTTTTTTGATGTACCAACTAATATTGCCTCTACCAAATAATTTTCACCCCTTCCTTTGCTATACTATTATATGAGCAGGTGAACAACAGTATACTCATAAACCAGTTTCAATTTTTAACAACTGAAATAAACCTCAAAATACAAGTTTAAATTATAGTTGCCAAATTTTAAAAAGATATGAATTAATATAAAAAAAGCCAACCAAAATGGCACAGTTAAAATACGCTCAACAGTTCCAATATATCTCCCTACTTTTAATTCTTTCTGATTAGACATAATTTGTAATTTTATAGAAGACAGTGAGAGTTTTATAAAGATATTTGTAAAAGACGTAATCAAGATTAAAATGCATAATGTTAATAAGCCTTTTTGTGTCAAAAGCTTGTGATGAAGAAAGATCCAGAGTAAGTCAACAAAATTGGTCATAATAAAAACACCTGCTTTTTTTAGCAGGTGTTGTTTTTTTTGGTGGGCGATACTGGACTTGAACCAGTGACCCCTTGCATGTCAAGCAAGTACTCTGACCACCTGAGCTAATCGCCCTTCTTGTATGGACTTTTAAAATAAACTTTATCTGGTAACATAATAGGTTGTGTAATGAGAATGTTCGCTCTTACCAACTGAGCTATAGTGCCTTATGTAGTCTTGAATATATTATACGAGTGTAATTTCAGTTTGTCAAAAGTTAAATTCTTATTTGCTTTTTTAAAAGTATAAAAAAACTTAGGATTATAAAAAAAATTTTTAAAATAATAGGAAAAGTAGGTTTTAATCCTAAAAACAACCAATTGCCATAATTTCATATCCTTGGTATAATGAGGACAAGGTTAAGAAAAGGAAATAGTGGTGAAATGGCATCACACAGGTTCGTGGCGCCTGAGATACGGGTTCGAATCCCGTCTATTTCCTAGCGTAAACGCACTCCAATCTAAAGGGTGCGTTATTTTTTTATTTTTAAAATTTGATTTCATTTTTGTCATACCTACCTCTCTCCTTTAAATATTGAAAAATTATTATAAATTATATCTTTTCTTTTTGAGATTTTTGGAAGGTATTTGGTAATTTTTGTGAAATATATTTATTGATTATAGAGGGAGGTTACCAGGTATGATCAATAACATCAAGAAATTTTTTTCTATTTTTATTATTTTTATTATTTTTTTAAATTTTTTTCCTTCTAGTTTAGCAGCTCAAGAAAAAAAATTAATTTTTGGAGAGATAAAAAAAATAAATAAAAATAGCATTTTAGTAGATAATAAAAATTATTTTTTAAATACTAATCCATTAATAATTTTTTCAGATAATCTTGGTTCTGAATTAATTACAGATTTAGAACTCATACCTGAAAAAATTTTTGGTGAATGTACTTTAGATGAAAACAATTTAATTGAGACTATTAAAATTTCAGGAAAAGTAATAGATCTAAATAATACTTTAATCAAAAAAATATATGAATTTAATAGTTCAATTTATGATTTTAAATTAAGTAGTAGTGGTCAGTATCTAGCTTATTATTCTTGGGATACAGGCCTTTTAAATATTTTAAATTTAAATAAAAAGCAAATAATCTGCCAATTACCATTAGAAAATCCAGCTTTTGATTGGTTCTCATTAAATATTTTAACTTTTAGTAATACCTACGAAAATAGTTATGAAATTTATAATATTAATGTATGTACTTTAGAGAAAAAATTAATAATCCGGGAAAAAATTTCTAATCCAATTATTAATAATCTTTCCTGGTCCAAAAATGGTAATTATTTGGCTTATATAATTTTAAACGGTTTACCAAATAGCCATGGATATTCTCAATTAAAAATTGTTAAGAAATTTGGAAGTAACATATTTAAAGAAAATATTAGTGATGTTAATTATATTAGCTGGTCTCCTCAGGAAAACTACTTAGCATATAGTAAGTTCATTAATTCAGATTTAGCCAGTAGCAAAGTGGGTATTATAAATATCAGTACCAATAAAGTGTACATGTTACCTGATGATCAAATACAATTAAATCCTATATTTACACTAGATGGTAATAGTTTGATTTATTGTGATCTAAATAATTTAAAACAAAATATCAAGAAATATAGTTTAATAACAAAAAAAACAGAAATTCTCTTTGAGGAAGTAAAATATGTTAGTAATTTTTCCTGGTTAAACCAAGATCAACTTGTATTTACTTTTGGCGATTTGCCACAAATAAAGATTTATAATATTAAATATAAAAAAAATCTAATATTAGATAGAGGTTTATCTCCTCTTGTCTTAAAAAATAAAGTATATTTTTTAAAAACAGATATGGAAAATAATAAAACATCGTTATATGTTTATAATAATGAAAAATAGACTTACAGGCAGATTAACTATCGGCAACAATAGATAAATTGCCTCGCTAATCCTTGCTATAACCTGTAAGTCTATTATTATTGTTTACAGAAAAAAGGTGGATTATGATTAGAATTTTAAGACAATTATGGTTGATTTTTTAATTATCAATTATCTTTTTTAAAAATTTTTTAACCTTAAATACCAAAATAGACATATCGCCATAAAGATCTTCACCTTTAGCCCACCTAAATCCTAAATACATTCCAAAAAGAATGGAAAAAATAATAACCATAAATGTACTAAAAATCATTATATTCCTCCCCATTTCATTTACTTTAATATCATATGGAGAGTTGTAATAGAATGTGAAAAGGCCGGCGCTAATTTTACCGGCCCTTTAAATATAAATTTATTTTAAAAAATAATCTATCCCTATACGGATTATTAAAAAAAAGATAGATATCCCTACTAACAAAAAAATCCAATCTTTAATTTTTTGTTTATCCATTTGTTTAGTTTCCCCCCTCAGCTAGAAAGAACTTTCGTCCTGACTAAGCATTTCCGCAGCATGTAATAACTGTTTTGCTAAATCCTTTAAAGATTTAACAATAGGATTAAGCCCTGATAATTCCTGGGCTTGTCCATAAGCTACTTTTCCTACAGTTGCAGATGCTTGGTCGATTTGTTCCATTAAAGTCCGGATATTCATTATAATTTCTTCAATTTCCTTAGTAGATTGAGCTGTAACATTGGAAAGTTTTCTAACTTCTTCTGCTACAACAACAAATCCTTTACCATGTTCACCTACCCGAGCTGCTTCAATAGCAGCATTTAAGCCTATTAGATTTGTTTGTTTAGTAATATTTTTTACAGTATGTAATATATTATCTGTTTCTTTTGATTGATTAACAGCGGTATGTGTCGCCGATGCCAATTCTTCACTGGTTGCAGATAATTCCTGTGCTTCGGCTGCAATCTGTTCTACAGTTTTAGATATAGCATCCAAGGAATCAATAAGTTGACATGCGATATTTTCTAAATGTTCTTTTTTATCCATTGACTCAGAAATGCCGATAGCACCTATTATATTGCCATTTTCATCATGAATTGGCAAACCAACGGCTATGTATTTAATACCATATACTTCTTTATCAACTTCAACTATTACCCTTTTGTTTTGTTGCATAGCTTTATAAGCAGCAGCTCCTTTTGGAATAGGATCACCATAGTTTATTTTTAAATCCAATCTTTCAGCAGGAACATATTTTATCCATTTTTCTTTATCACAGATAGCTACTCCTAAATCACTATGGGTAAACTTATTTATTAAAGGAGCAACCTGAACTAGATGGTCAAGCATAGTATATTTCATTATCTTCAACCTCCTTCCGAAAAATAATTCGCCATAAAATAAAAAATACCTACAAAATGTAAGAAAAAGTTATTGATAAAGTATAATTCAAAAATTGAATTATATTTTACTATTTCTGCATATTTTCATATGAAAAGTATATATAAATCTTAATGATTTATAGAAAAGTTGACATTTTTTTATAAAATTGTACAATAATTGCCGCATAAAAATTTTGTATTATTTGATAGCCAATAAAGGCTATTTATTATTTGGTGCTGAGTAGTATAAATACAAAAAAAGTAACATTACGCCGGGAGGTGTTTCCCTCCGATGTGGTAGTTTCTTCAAAAAAAAGTTCAATAGTAAACATTTAGTCACATAAGAGATTTTTTTCCATGATATAATTAGTAATAAATCATTAATAAAAGGAGGAATAATATTGAGCTGGGGCTTATGTCTTTCCGGCGGTGGTATTAGAGGTGGAGCTCATATCGGTGTACTTAAAATATTAGAGGAATATGGTTTTAAACCACAATATATAACTGGTACAAGCGCAGGTGCTATAGTAGCAAGTTTATATAGTTTTGGTTATTCGGCTAAGCAAATAGAAGAAATTATGACTGGTTTAGATATTAAAAAATATATAGATATTGATGTTAATGGAATATTGGATGCTTTAAAAGATTTATTTATAAACAAAAATACTTACTTAACGGGTTTAGTTAATGGCAATAAGCTGGAAGAACTATTTCAAGAATTAACCCACGATGGTTTTATAAGTGATGCAAAAATTCCATTAGGTGTTGTAGCGGTAGATATTAACACAGCCCAAGTATTTAAGTTTACATCCCATCCAATCAAATCAAAAGAAAAATATACTAATATTACTGACTGTAAGACTTATGAAGCTATCAGAGCAAGTATCTCGATACCCGGATATTTTAAACCAAAAGAATTTCGAGGTCATCTTTTAGTTGATGGCGGAATCCGTGATAATTTACCAGTTGATCTTCTTGTGGAATTAGGTGCAAAAAAAATGGTTGTAGTAAACCTGGGTTTTGCAGGAAAAAATTCCGAAAATGTTCACGGCATAGCAGAAATTGCAGTACAGGCTTTGGATATTATGATGTATGATAGTTTTGAAAAATCCTTGCTATCTTTAAATACCAAAGAAAATGTTTTTATTATTAATCCCCGTTTACCCGATATAAAACCTCTCGATTTTAAAAAATTAAACCTAGCCATTGCGAGGGGTTACGAAGCAGCTCAAAAGGAGTTGCCAAGAATAAAGGAATTTATTCTACCGGTCCGGCAAAATCAAGCTGACTAAAATATTCTATACTGTCTGAAAGATTTTAAATTATTTAATTAGCTTTATTTCATATACTATACAGTCTCTTATGACTTTTTTGTTTTTTTATTGTATAATAATTAGAAAATATACTATTAGATTTTTAAAATATAATTTGTAGCTCAATTTCAAGGAGGTGTTACTAAAATGTCCCCAGTAAAATTACATCAATTGATGGTAATTGCTCTGGTAAGAAAGTTTAATGAAGACGGACTAAATATAAAAGGCGCCACATATTTTAGAGACATTGAAATTCCTCCCAAATTAGGACGACATAGTCCTGACGTACTTGCCGAAAGTCCTGATGGTACCTATCATATTGGTGAAGCAAAATTAGAAGAAAATCTGAATACCCAAAAAACATTAGAACAGTTTACAGACTTTCTTAACACAAAAAGCCCTAACGGTAAACCTTCTCAATTACACATTATTGTATTAACTGAAACTGAGCCAAAATTAAAAGACCTTTTGGAAAACTGGCATCTTGAAAATAATGAAAATATTCATATTTGGACATACTAAAACCACCTTCAAAGGTGGCTTTTTTCTAACCAATAATTATTTCTAATCTGGCCTACGGTGATTAAACTTATCTTTAGTTTGTTCAACCTGCCTTTTGAAAGGCTTCTTCACTCCAGGGGTACCAGTCAACAGGATTATAAGCATGCTGCAAAAGATAGGGTGATTTTTCATTAATTAGTCGGTTAGGTTTAACCTTATTTATCATTAAATCTCTCCCTTTTTGTTTTTTTATTGGTTATAAAATTATAAAAAATAATTAAATCACAACAAATTTTTTGATCAAGTAAGTGGTTTTATTTTTAGTATGTACCCTATAAAATATAAAAAAATACTGAATGACTAAAATAAAAGAAAACATAAAGCAAGAGACCTTCCCTGGGAAGACCTCTTGCCTTTTAAATAATATATATAGGGGGTTAAATACCTTGTTTTTCTAAAAGATCTAGGAATTCATTAACTTCCTCCTCTTTCATCTTATAGGTATGCTCGCCATCAATAGGAAATTTATTTTCTTTTACCTCTTGATAATATTGCTTAAAGGCATTGGTAATAATCTCATTAACATTAGCATATTGTCTTACAAATTTTGGTGTGAAATTATCAAATAAACCAATCATATCAGCGAAAATCAATAACTGACCATGGGTATAAGGACCGGCACCTATTCCTAAGATAGGAATATTAGCTCTATCAGTAATAGCTTTACCGACAGCAGAAGGTACAGCCTCTACTAAAATGCTGAAAGCACCTGCTTCTTCAAGTCTTTTAGCTTCTTTCACAATATTTACAGCAGCTTGGGAATTGCGGCCCTGGGCTTTATAGCCACCTTGTTGTCCCATAGACTGGGGAGTAAGACCAATGTGCCCCATTACCAGAATACCCGATTCATTAATGGCTTTAATTCTACTGGCCATACGCTCGCCGCCACCTTCGAGTTTAACAGCATCACACCAGCCTTCTTTAATCATTCTTCCAGCACTTTCTACTGCCTGTTCATCAGATACCTGGTAGGACATATAAGTCATATCTCCTACAATAAAGGTATTGGGCGCCCCGCGGCGAACTGCTTGACAATGACGAATCATATCCTCAAGGGTTACAGGTAAAGTTGTTTCATATCCAAGTTCTACCATGCCCAAAGAATCGCCGACTAAAATCATATCCATTCCTGCTTTTTCTACCATTTTGGCCGTTAAATAATCATAAGCAGTAAGGTAAGTAATTTTTTCTCCTTCAGCCACCATTTTATGAAAATCATGAATAGTCTTTTTTGCCATAACAAAACACCATCCTTATTTATTATTAATTTACTAGCCGATAATAGGAAGGGTATCAGGAGCATGGGTTAATACAGTAACTTTTGCTCCCCTGCCTTTTTCACTAAAGGCCTGCTTTAAAGCAGCCTGAACGGTATCAAAAGGTGTGAAACCTAGTTTTATGGCTTCTTCATCGGTAATTCCTTCAGAAACAATATAAACTGTTTCTCGTTCTTTAACCTGAGCCCAAGCAATAGCCAGAGCAGCTGCAGTTAAATCTTCAAGCTCACCATTATCAACCATTCTTCTAATTTCTGAGGAATGTTTTCCTGTAATTTCTATCATCTCTCCATGAACTTTAGAAACACCTTCAGGGCAGGGAGTTACAACAATAATAATTCCATTTTCTTTAACTGCCCGATCAGCAGCATATAAAGTCTTATGAGCTTGCCAGAATTCTAAATCACAGGGATGGGAACTAGCTAGAACTATATCCGCTTCCTCTGGAATTTTAACAGCATAAACATCTTTAGAAAGATCGACACCCTTTTTGAAAGCCTCCACAAGATCACCATAAAATCCACGAATAACCCTGCCATAACGATCCAGAACAGTATTGAAAATAACATTCATACCAATCTTGCGGGCAATTTGATTTAACTCTCTCCGAACAGGGTTATCCTCAATACCTAGATAAGATCTTTTTTCCTGCACACTTAATAAATGAGTTGAACCCGTAGTCACTAAACCAGATATTCCAGGTTGAACTATTTTTGCTCCACCTGCAAAACCTGGAATATGATGGGGTACTATACTACCAATTCCAATTTTAAAATCTGCTTCATAAGCAATTTTATTAATAGAAATTGGAGTTCCATTGGGGGTAGTCCCTAAGTCTACTAATGCCTTAGAATGGATGAAATCATGATTTACTATTTTTACTCTTTTGACTACTTCTTCTCCGAATTTTGCTAAAATTTCCTCATCAGTCATATCCCTGTGGGTACCCAGGGCTATGACAATAGTTATTTGTTCATCCTTTACTCCTGCTTTATTCATTTCTTCCAGCATTACGGGAATTATTTTATCAGTTGGTGTCAGCCTGGTATTATCATCTGCTACGATAACTACTTTTTCCTTACCTTTAACTAATTCTCCTAAAGAAGCTGCACCGATAGGATTGGCTAAAGCCCGTTTTACTTCTGCTTCAACATCTTGAACAGGTTCCATATCTTTAGGTGAATAAACGCCTATCAAATTCTCCTCAGGTATTGGCACTTCAATTTCAGGTCCTCCGTAAGGAAGTTTGACAATAACATCACCCAAAATACCACCTCCTTAAATAATTATTTTAAGTAAAACTTTTTCAAAGCCATTTCAGCTGCTAATTTATATGCAGCTTCCATACTTGCCGGGGAAGCTGTTCCTTTACCAGCTTTTCCAAAAGCTGTACCGTGGTCAACTGAGGTACGAATTATCGGTAAACCTAGAGTAACATTAACCCCATCTTCAAAATTAATTACTTTGACCGGTATATGACCCTGATCATGGTACATAACAACAATTACTTTAAATTGGCCTTTCATAGCTCGGTAAAAAATACTATCTGGAGGAATAGGTCCGGTTACTTCAATTCCTTCTTTTTGCGCTTCTTCAATGGCAGGTATGATTTCCTTAATTTCCTCATCCCCAAAAGCACCGCCTTCACCACTATGGGGATTTAAACCGGCAACAGCGATAAGAGGATTGTCAATTGAATAGGTTTTTATCATATCATGGGCCAACTCAATAACTTTTTTAACTCTTGTTTTTGTCGCTCGATCACATGCTTCCCTTAAGGAACAATGAGTACTGACATGAATTACATAGTAGCCATCTGTATATAGCATCATGGCATAATCTTTAGTATTTGTTTTCTCGGCAAATATCTCAGTATGCCCAGGATAATTTTTATAACCGGCAAGGTGCATGGATTCTTTGTTAATTGGTCCTGTTACTACTGCATCGACTTCCCTGTTATTTGCCATCTCAATTGACTTAAAAATATAATTTACAGCAGCTTTACCGGCAATGGCATTTACTTTTCCATAAGGAACTGTTGCAGCACCTTCGATATCAATGTGGAGTACATCAATAGTTCCATAAGTAAATTTAGCTTCTTCTACTAAACTGACAACATTAATTTCTAAATTTTCTTCAACAAATCCTAAACTTTCTTTCATTCTATCCGCATCACCAATTACCAGGGGACGGGCTAGATCATAATACTCTTTTTTACTTAAGGTTTTAACAATAATTTCTGATCCTATTCCTGCTGGATCCCCCATAGTTATTGCTAGAATTGGTCTTTGTTTCATTTCAAGTCCCTCTCCTTTTGTTTTAAAATTTCTGCTCCATGACAAAAAACATTTCTGGAACCAAAACCACCTGCTTTGGTAATAATACTTAATCCATTTAATACTCCACCAACAATTTTACCCAGAGGAACACCAGGTTCTATTTCTTTTTGAACCTCTATACCTTCAGCTTTTAAAACTTCTAATAATTGAAGGGCAGTGGTACCTCCAGTTACCATTATTCCTGCTATATTTACTTTCCCCAGAATACTTCCCATAAACTTTTGCAAGCCTTGGGAAATGCTATTTGCTATTTCGACTCCACTTAATCCCATCCTTGTTCCTTCAGACTTAGCCAATTCAACATCACTGGCACTTTGGGAAGTACGAATTACTAAGTCCTCCCCATCTTTTAAGATATTAGTGGCTTCTAAAGCCAAGTCCTTTAAAACACCTTCAGAATAATGCAACAAATTCTGCCAGGGAATATATATTTCTTTTACTCCAAATTTCTTAATCATCTCATCAACTTGCAAATTACTGTTAGGATGTACACTACCAATTACAGTAAGAACAGGAGGCTTTTTTTCCTTAACAATATGTTTCTCCTGTCTTAGCATGGCTGCCGATAAACCTGCCGAACCGACAAGAATATGTGGTAAATGTATTTTAGTACTTATGGCAGCAAGTACATCAAGGTGTTCATCTTCAATTGCATCGGCAATAAATAAACAAGGACCGTTCTTAACTTTTTCCAAAATGTACTCACTTATTACTGCAGAACCTTTTTCGATAATTTGTAAACTAATATGTTCTACAGTTAGGCTTGTTTGTTTACGTAAATAACCGGGTAAAAACCCTTCTGTAATAGGTGAACCAGGGTCTTTAGCCATAGGTGTGTGATGAAGTAATCTGCCATCAACCAGTAAATATCCACCCAGTCCTATCCTTTTATTTTGTGGATAAGCAGAACAAATCAGGGCAAATTTAAATCCCAATTCTTCTAAAATTACTTCCAATTCTGCCCCTATGTTCCCTCTCCAGGTAGAATCAATTTTTTTATAAATATTAATATTATTAAATTTTTTAAGATGCCTGCATACCTGTTTCGCCTTTTCTTTAGCGTCTAAAGGAGATGTATCACGAGAATTAGTTGTAATAGCTATAGTATTAAACTGATCACTTACAGAGGCTAAGTTATTTGTTTTATTTAATACAATTGTTTTATAACCAAAATTACTGAATTGAACCGCTGTATCACAAGCACCACTTAAGTCATCAGCTAAAATTATAAATTTCAGCACCAGTTCACCTCCGGCTATTATTCAGGACGATTTTTGATAATTGCACCTTTATCGGCAGATTCCGCCAACTTACTATAAACATAGAGATATCCTTCAGTAACTCTGGGCTTTGGCGGTTGCCATTCTTTTTTCCTTTGTTCCAGTTCTTCAGGGGACACTAAAAGGTCTAGTTTTCTTTCGGGAATATTAAGATCAATAAGATCACCATCTTTAACTAGGGCAATAGGACCTCCTTCTTGTGCTTCGGGAGAAATATGACCTACAAAACAACCGTTATTAGTACCTGAAAATCTACCATCCGTAACCAGTGCAACTTTATCTGCTAAACCTAAACCGTAAAGAAGTTTCATAGCTTTAAACATTTCAGGCATGCCAGGGCCACCTTTAGGTCCTTCATATCTTATTACAACAACTTCACCTGGTTTAACTTCATTATTTAATATTGCTGTATTTGCTTCATCTTCAGAATCAAATACCCGAGCCGGACCTTTAAAACTTAACATCTTGGGATTAATAGCTGCAGGTTTAGTTACAGCGGAATTAGGAGCTAAACTGCCATAAAGTACGGCTAAACCTCCGGCAGTACTAAAGGGCTCTGCCAAAGTTTTAACAACTTCATTATTGGGAGATTTATAATTCTCAATATTATCTCCTATTGTCTTACCGGTTACAGTAAGAGCATTTGTATTAATTAATGACCTAATTTCTTGTAATACAACGGGGACTCCACCGGCTTCATAGAAATCAATAACATTGGAAGAAGCAGCAGGATTCATTTTGGCTATCAAGGGTGTTGTACGACTAAAATTATCGAAAATATCCATATTAAAATCAATTTTTGCTTCATAAGCTATAGCCGGTATATGTAATGCAGCATTTGTAGAACCACCTATTGCAGAATTTAACCTTACCGCATTTTCAATAGATTCTTTAGTAATTATTTGCCTGGTTGTAATACTTTTATTAACCAAGTTTACAACAGTTTTTCCTGATTCCTGAGCAGCTTTTAATCTATCATTATAAACCGCTGGAATCATAGCACTTCCAGTTAGAGACATTCCCATCGCTTCTGCAATACAACACATTGTATTGGCAGTACCTAAAAAAGAACAGGAACCACAGGTGGGAGCACATAGGTCTTCCATTTTAATCAGTTCATCCTCGCTAATTTCTCCTTTTTTTAGCTTACCTACTCCTTCTATGATTGATGTGGTATCTGCTTTTCGCCCATGAATAAAGGGTCCACCAAGCATTGGCCCTCCGTTAACAAAAATTGCCGGCAAATCTAGTCTGGCCGCAGCCATTAACATACCTGGAACGATTTTATCGCAAGAACCTAATAAAACTATGCCATCATATTGATGAGCTTGCACCATTAATTCAATACTATTAGCGATGATATCCCTGGTAGGAAGTATATAGCGCATCCCTTCATGACCTTCTGCTATTCCGTCACAGGCTCCAATTACTCCAAACTCAACAGGGGTTCCTCCTGCCTCTCTAATTCCTTCTTTAACTGCTTCTGCTACTTGCCGAAGATTATAATGACCCGGTACTGTTGTGCTCCAAGCATTAGCAATACCTATAATAGGTTTTTCTAAATCGGCATCTGAATAACCCATTGATTTGTAATAAGCTCTAGTAATACTCCATTCGGGACGAGAAAGAATTCGCTGGCTGCGCCGTTTCATTAAAATCCACCCCTTTGTTCATTATTATAAAACAGTGATTTTTATTACTGAATAATAATTCTATTTTTATCCAGATTATCCTTCTATGTTTTTGAAAAATATAAAATTTTTATAAATTGTTTTAATATTTTTCAATTTAATTTTAAATATAAAATAAAACACAGCCCTAATGAACTGTGTTTTAATATAATCCTTTTATTTTATCTCCACTACAAAATCCTTTAACAATTTCATGCCTTGTTTAATAGTTTCCAAGGAAGTTGCGTAAGAGAATCTCAAAAAGCCCGGAGAACCAAAAGACGAACCAGGAACAGCTACTACAAAATAATTTTCTAAAAGCATCTTGGCAAAAGTTTCATCACTATCAATAGTTTCTCCTTTATAAGTTTTACCAATAAAATTTGAAACATCAGGGAAGGCATAAAATGCACCTTTAGGAGTTCTACAACTTATTCCTGGTATTTCATTTAAAGCCTTAACAATATATTTTCTCCGTTCATCAAATTCTTGCCTCATTACTTCTAATCCATCCTGTGGACCTAATAAAGCTTCTATACTAGCCTTTTGAGCAATTGAATTAGGACCAGAAGTTGCATGACTCTGAAGAGAATCCATGGCTTTAATAATTTCTTTATTACCGGCAACATACCCTATACGCCAACCGGTCATAGCATAAGCCTTAGAAACACCATTAAAAGTTAAGGTTAATTTTTTAATTTCTTCTCCCAAACTAGCAAAACTTACAAAGTTAAGTCCATCATAAACCAGTTTTTCATACATTTCATCGGAAAAAACATAAATTTTATGTTTTAAAACTACTTCCGCAATTGCTTTTAATTCTTCTTCTGTATAGACAGAACCTGTTGGATTAGAGGGACTGCATAAAATTAAAACTTTTGTCTTATCACTTATAACACTTTCTAGTTGCTGTGGTGTTACTTTAAAATCATTATCACTAGTTGTTTCTAGAAAGACAGGCTTACCATCGGCAATTTTTACTACTTCAGGATATGTAACCCAGTAGGGAGCAGGTATTATTACTTCATCACCTGAATCAACCATTGCCATAATAGCATTAAAGAGACAGTGCTTCCCCCCATTGGAAACCATCACTTCATTAGGTGCATAATCTAAATTATTATCCCTTTTTAGTTTTTCACAAATGGCTTTTCTCAGATCCATTGTTCCCGGGGATGGAGTATAACGGGTAAAGTTTTCTTCGATTGCTTTTATTCCTGCTTCTTTAATGTTTTGTGGCGTATCAAAATCAGGTTCCCCCACTTGAAATTCTAATACATTTTTACCTTCTGCTTTTAATGCTTTAGCTTTAGCCATTAACTCCAGGGTGGCCGATGGTTCGATTACCATTACTCTTTTTGCTAATTTCATTTTTCCTCTTCCTTTCAAAATTCATTTGTTTATATTTTACAAGCAAATATTAGTAATTTAAATAGTAAATCTTATATATTATAAAGAGTCTATAGATTTAATGGACTAAGGCACGATGCGTACTGAAAATATTTACCCTCTTATGCAATATTATAAGGATAAAATTCATTACAGTAACATTTATCAAAAAAGATATTAACCTTGGTAAAAAAATCACTTTATAAGGTATGCCAAATAAAATTTTTAAAAAATACGGAACCAAAAACATACTTATTATTAAGTGAGTAACCACAATGGAAAAAATGATTCGATATTGATTAAGTTTTTCTTTTTTACCGATTAATAAGGGAGGTAATATCCCGTTTAAGGCAGAAGTAAGGGTAAAATGGGGCATATATGCTCCACCCGGGCTTAAAAAATAGCCTATAATATCAGCTAGTGCACCTACTCTAGCTCCTTGAATAACCCCACTACGCAAACCTGCTAATATTATTGGCATGGTTCCAACCCCTATTCGAACACCATCCACTCCACCAATTGATACTTTAACACTTAAAAATCGAGTTAATATAACACTTAAAGCAATTAAAAGTGCACCTTCAACCAGAGTTCTGCTATATCTCATATCTGTCACCTCTTCAACCATAAAAAAATTTTTTAAATTTTATGCGCCTATCCATAATGAATAGACGCATAAAATATTAGAATAAACCGGTAATTTTACCACTATTATCTATATCAATTTTTTCAGCGGAAGGAACTTTAGGTAATCCGGGCATAGTCATTATATCTCCAGTTAAAACTACAATAAATCCTGCCCCTGCTGAAACTTTTACTTTACTTATACTTACTTTAAAATCTGTAGGAGCACCTAATTTAGTGGGATCATCTGAGAATGAATACTGGGTTTTAGCCATACATATGGGTAGGTTGCCATAACCTAATTCTTCTAATTGAGAAATTTCTTTCAAAGCACCTTTGGAGTATTCCACTCCTACACCACCATAAATTTTAGTAACAATTGTTTCAATTTTTGACTTAATACCTTTGTCAACTTCATAACTAAAGTTAAAGTTATTTGTTCCTTCTTCAGCTAACCTGATTACTTCTTTGGCTAACTCTAGACCACCTTCTCCACCTTTAGCCCATACTTCTGACAATGCTACATTAACACCCATTTCCTTACATTTGGTATATACCAGTTCTAATTCTTTTTCTGTATCTGTTGGGAACCTGTTTATAGCTACTACTGCTGGTAGACCAAATACTTTAGTTACATTATGAATATGTCTTAAAAGATTAGGTAAACCTTTTTCCAGAGCAGCTAAATTTTCTTGCCCCAATTCTGCTTTTGGTGTACCACCGTGATGCTTCAAAGCTCTAATGGATGCAACAATAACTACCACGTCAGGCTGCAAACCCGCCATGCGGCATTTAATATCTATGAATTTTTCCGCTCCTAAATCTGCACCAAAGCCGGCTTCTGTTACCGTATATTCTCCAAGTTTTAGAGCCATTCTTGTGGCCATAACACTGTTACAACCATGGGCAATATTGGCAAATGGTCCACCATGGATAAAGGCCGGAGTATGCTCTAAAGTTTGTACTAAGTTAGGTTTAAGAGTATCTTTAAGCAATGCTGCTAAAGCACCTTGAGCATTTAAATCAGCAGCAGTTACCGGTTTATCATCATAGGTATAGCCAACTACTATTCTAGATATTCTTTCTTTCAAGTCCTCGATATTTTTTGATAAACAAAGTATAGCCATGATCTCCGAAGCTACCGTGATATCAAAGCCATCTTCTCTGGGTACTCCGTTGGCTTTACCATTTAAGCCATTAACTATATAACGAAGCTGTCTATCATTCATATCTACTACCCGTTTCCAGGTAATTTTTCGTGTATCTATTCCCAATTTATTACCCTGGTGAATATGGTTATCTAATAAGGCAGCCAACAAATTATTTGCTGTACCGATGGCATGAATATCACCTGTGAAATGAAGATTTATATCTTCCATAGGAACTACCTGGGCATATCCACCACCAGCGGCCCCACCTTTTACACCAAATACAGGACCTAATGATGGTTCTCTTAAAGCAATTACTGTTTTTTTGCCAGATTTTGTTAAAGCATCTCCTAAACCTACAGTTGTTGTTGTTTTTCCTTCTCCCGCCGGTGTTGGGTTTATAGCAGTAACTAAAACAAGTTTGCCATTGGGCTTATCTTTTAAATCTTCTAAAAGCTTATAATCAATTTTAGCTTTATACTTACCATAATTCTCCACATAGTCATCTGGTACTCCTAGTTTCTCTGCAATTTCATTAATAACTTCTAGCTTACACTCCTGGGCAATTTCAATGTCACTCTTAAATGTCATTTTTTCTCCTCCTTAAAATATATTGTTGAGGGTACGTTAAGCTCTAAAGAATTAACCTTTGTACCCTAGGTTTCGCGAAATCGTTAAAGCTGTGGCCTTTACTGCTTCAATTATCTCCGTTAATTTTTCACTACTAACTCTTGTGGAAGGAGCTGAACAGCTAAAAGCTCCAATTACTTCTCCTGTATAATTTCTAATAGGTGCACCTATACAACGAACACCCAACTCAATTTCTTCCATATCCAAAGCGTAACCTTTTTCTTTTACCAATTCTATATGTTCACGAAGTTTTTCTGGATCTGTTATAGTATTAGGTGTATACTGTTTTAGAGGCTTAGTAAGTTCTGCTTCCTGCTGTTCTTCGGGCATATAAGCTAGAATAGCTTTACCGACAGAAGAGGCATGTAAAGCAACTCTCTTACCAACCTGAGTAATGTTTACAATACTTCTGGCACTTTCTACTTTATCAACATAATAAGCTTCTCCTCTATTAAAAATAACAAGGTGTATGGTTTCATCATATTTTTCACATAATTCTTCTAAGAAAGGTCTGGCTACTGTTCTAACATCCAATCTGTTTTGTACATGTTGGCCTAATTCTAATAATTTAAGTCCTAAACAGTATTTTCCGTTAGGTCTTTTATCAACATAACCTTTTTCAAATAAGGTATTTAACAAGCCATAAGTTGTACTTTTATTTAAGCCAATGAGTTTACTTATTTCAGTTACTCCTAGTTCTTCATGATTACTAAAAACTTGTAAGATAGATAAAGCTCTATCAACGGATTGTACTATTACCTTATTATTTTTAATCATTAACTCACCCCCCAGTTATTTTTTTATATTACCGAACGTAGTTTTTTATTACTGAATTTATTTTTAAATTATTCTTTTTCAAAAGTAAAAATCCTTTTATTTTTTTTGTAATTTTTGAAAAATTTATTAATATTCTTTATAAGAATTAAAGAGAGCCGAAACCCTAGAGAGGTTTTCAGCTCTTTTTATAAATATGTTTCACATTATCAAAGGCAAGTTTTATAAAACTTTGACTTTGATTAAAAATTTTCTCCAAAGCATAAACCAGCTTGTCTAAATACTGGTAACTAATATTTAATGGAGGTTCTATTCTTATTACATTTGGATTATTTAATGTATATGCAGTTATAATATTATGATCATTTAATAATTTTCCAGCTACCAGTGATGCAAAATATTCATTGGCAAGATCATCCAATTTACCACCAGATATTGTGTTAAGGATACCATTGTTTGCACTTTTCAATTCGAGCCCAATCATAAGACCCTTTCCTCGAACCTCTTTAATTATAGGATATCTATTTTGTAGTTCTTTCAATTTATTAATTAAGTACTCACCTTTTTCATAAGCTTGCTGAGGTAGGTCTTCATTAATGATAGCTTGTAAAGCTGCAACTCCAGCTGCTGCTGCATAGGTATTACCACCAAAAGTAGATGTGTGCAGTAACGATTTTTCCATACCTCCATAGGCTTTATCATGTATCTTTTCAGTAGTTATGTAGGCACCAAGAGGTGCTATTCCTCCACCTAAAGATTTAGCTAGGCACATTATGTCTGGCACTACTTCTTCATGTTCACAAGCAAACATTTTTCCCGTTCTACCCAAACCTGTTTGTATTTCATCAATAATTAACAGAGTATCATATTTTGTACATAATTCTCTTGCCAATTTTAAATAACCTGTAGGAGGAACAATTATACCACCTTCACCCTGAATACATTCTACAATAAAGGCTGCAGTATCATTGCTTTTTAATTTTTGTTCCAAACTTTCAATATCACCAAATGGAATAGATTGGCAACCGGGTATTAAAGGTTGAAAATGTTTTTTGTATTTTTCTCTACCTGTTACTGATAATGCCCCCAGTGTTTTACCATGGAATGATCCTTCACAATAAACTATTTTTTCTTTCCCAGTTGCAATACGAGCTAGTTTTAAGGCCCCTTCTACTGCTTCTGCACCACTATTACAGAAAAAACTCCTTCGCAGTTCACCTGGCGTTATTTGAGCAAGGTTTTTGGCTAATACCGCCGGTAGTACCCCTAAAGAGGCTTGTAAAATGTTGGGCAGTTTTTTTACTTTTTCCACTGCAGCTAAAACCTCGGAATGATTATGACCTAAATTTAAAGCACCGTAACCACCTAAAAAATCAATAAATTCCTTACCTTCTTTATCTTTAATTATACTACCTTCAGCATATGTATAAACTTTATCAAACCCAATTAAGCCCATTATTGAAACTAATCCCGGATTAAGATATTCCTTATGTAATTTTTTAGCTTCTTTCTCCGACAATTCCAATGCTTCATCAATAGTAGTCAAGCCCATTTCAATCACCTCATGCAACAAATATTGGCAATTATTTACAACTATTATTTGATTATACTATACTCCGATTTATTTTGCAATTAGCAGAACACTCTTTGTAAAAAAACAGGACCCAAGTGTATTATAAACAAATGGATCCTGGCTTTATTAGCCTTTATAAATAGGAATTTTTTTATTTAATTAAACCTATTTCTTTTAAGAATTCTTTAGCAATCTGGTTGGGATCGCCGCCTTCATCATATTTATAATTTAAACTAGACATAGTTTCTTCATTAATCATACCACTTACTTTTTCTACGATTTCCAACAACTTGGGATATTTTTCTAAAGTATCCATACGTAGAACATAAGCGGCACTATAGTCTGGGAAGAAATGTTTATCATCTTCAAGCATTACTAAGTCCAGTTTTTTGATCCTGGAGTCGGTGGAATAGGCACTGATAACATCCAGCTGCTTATTGGCAATGGCTTGATACATTAAAGAATATTCCATAGGCTTAACTTCTTTAAATTTAATTCCATAGGCTTCAGACCAACCTGGATAAGCATCTGGACGAGTATCAAAATTATTATCCCCACCCAGTACCCATTTAGGAGCATATTCTTTTAAATCAGAAGCTTTTTTTAGATTATATTTTTCAGCTGTTTCTCTTCTCACAGTCATTACATAAGTATTATTAAAACCTAAAGGTTTAGCCCAGGTAAAGTTAAATTTCTTTTCAAAACCTTCCTTAACCCTTTTAAAAGATTCTTCTTTACTTAAATTAGGGCCTTCATAACGTAATATGCCTGTTAACTGGGTACCGGTCCAAGTTGGGTAAATATCCAGTTCTTTTTGAACCATAGCCTGGTGTAAAACTGAAGAACCGGCAAACTCAGTACTGGTTTCCACATTTAATCCTGTATATTCTTGGATTAAATGCTTGGCTATATGGGCTAGAATAATTGACTCATTTACAGTTTGAGCACCTACTTTAATTTTTCCTTCATAGTTCATTGGGTCATCTGTTTTTTTATCTTCAGCACTTTCTTTTTTAGGTTCTTCCTTAGGAGTTTCCCCTTTCTGACCACAGGCAACAACACTAAACAGCAAACTAACAATCAATAAACTAATAATTAACCACTTACCATATTTTCTTGACAATTTTCTTCCATCTCCTCTCTATTGATCTTTTCTAGTTTTTCAGCCTTTCTGGCTAACCTCATAGCCCTATTTTTCGGACTATAATATTCCTGAACCATTTTTAAACCCTGATCAGCAAATAAAGCTAAAACAGTGGCGGGTAGTGCTCCTGCAAAAACAACCTCATACCGGATTGAAGCAAGACCAGAAAATATAAGTTTACCCAAACCGCCTCCACCAATAGCAGCAGCTAAAGTTGCCGTTCCTATTATCCATACCGTTGCTACACGCATCCCTGCAATAAGTACAGGTCTAGCTAACGGTAATTGAACTTTAAATAAAATCTGCATTTCTGTCATACCCATTCCTCGAGCAGCTTGTACCAGGGAAGGTGGTACACTTTTTATTCCAGTATAAGTATTTTGTAATACCGGAAGTGCGGCATATAAAACTAAAGCACAAATAGCATTTTTATTACCGATACCAAGGGGAAATATTAAAAAGGCAAGTAGTGCTAAACTGGGAATTGTTTCAAAAATATTAGCTAATCCAATGGCATATGGAGTAAGTTTTTCGTTTTTAGTAAGATAAATTCCCAAGGGAACACAAATGATTATTGTAATACCCAATGCTATTAAAGATATGTAAATATGCTGCCAAGTTAAAAACAAAATACGGTCATAATTTTTAGCTACAAATTTATAGAGAAGCTCCATAAAAGTAGGATCACTATTCATAAAATTCACTCCTTTATCCGATTACAACTCATAAGTAAATCAACTTATTTTACGTTGCAGCCTGCTGATAGTAAGTCGGGCTATTCCGTTATGGGTAACTACTCCTAAAAAAATATTGTTTTCATCCAGAATAGGAACAGGTAGATCTCTGTCAGCTAACATTTCTGCCGCATCTCTTAATGTAGCCTCTTCAATATACAATTTTCTCTCTAGTCTTACAGCTTCCTTAATATACCCTCCTAGTTTTGCTACCTTTTTAATATCGGGTACGATAGCCATTCCCAACCATTTTCCATTCCTATCAACTACTTGGGCTGATTCCGGACCTATATCCTCTAAATGATTCAAAACTAAACTTGCTTTAGTATCTGGTAATACCTTTAGACCCGGTTCTTCAATAATTATATCTATTGGAGCTTCCGGAGAAATCTTAGCAAGCCGCTCTTCACCAATAAAGGCTTTAACAAAATCATTAACAGGGTTATTTTTCAGCTCACTGGGTGTATCAATTTGTTCAACTCTACCCTGGCGCATAATTACAATTCTATCAGCTAATTTTAAAGCTTCATCTATATCATGGGTAACAAAAATGATTGTTTTCTTTAATTTTTTCTGTAATTCTAAAAGTTCGTTTTGCAGTCTATCTCTACTAATAGGATCAAGTGCCCCAAAAGGTTCATCCATTAAAACAACCCTAGGCTCAACAGCTAAAGCCCTTAACACACCTATTCTCTGCTGCTGCCCACCACTTAACTGGTCAGGAAGACGATATTTGTATTGAGCTGGATTTAAACCAGCCATTTCTAGAAGTTCATCAACCCTTTTATCAATTTTGTTTTTTTCCCATTTATGTAAACGGGGAACTATTCCAATATTTTCAGCAACAGATAAATGGGGCATTAAAGCGATTTGTTGAATAACATAACCAATTCCTCTTCGCAATTTTACGGGGTCAACAGTAGTTATATCATTTCCATCAACATAAATTTTACCTGCAGTACACTCTTCCAAACGATTAACCATTTTTAAAGTTGTCGTTTTACCACAACCACTGGGACCTATTAAAACTACAAATTCTCCTTCTTTTATTTCTAAATTAAGATTGTTTACAGCTACTGTTCCATCATCATATACCTTACGGACATTCTCGAAAATTACCATCCTACTACCCCTTTCATTTACTCGTAACTACACTAAATCGATACGACAGATGATTCGTAATATTTAGTAAGTATATGTTTTAAAGTACTAATAAATTTATTACATTCATCAGTAGTACCAATAGTAACTCTAATACTATTAGGTAAGCCCCAACTAGAACAAGGACGAACAATAATTCCATATTCTAACAGGAAATTTGCCAGTTCCTGACAATCATAGGGGGTACTAAAGAATACAAAATTTGTCTCTGAAGGTATGACTTCAAATCCCAAGGAGCTTAATTCACTAATAACTCTTTTTCTATCATTAAGAATGGTCTTTAAAGATTGTTGATAATACTCATGATCTTTCTTTAAAGTAGCAGTGGCACCGGCTAAACCCACACGATTGGCATTAAAAGGTTCACTAACAGTGTCAATAACAGTAATCATTTCCGGGGAAGATATAGCATAACCTATTCTTGCACCGGCTAAGCCAAAAGCTTTAGAAAAAGTTCTTATAGCAATTACCGATTTCCCCTTCTGCACTGCTTCTATAATTTCAGGTAATTTAGTTCTTTCTGCAAATTCCGCATAAGCTTCGTCCAAAATTATCCAGGTATTATCAGGTAGTTGACCAAGTAAATCATTAAAATCATTTTTATCAAAAATTGTTCCTGTAGGATTGTTAGGATTACATAACCAAATTAATTTTGTTTTAGGTGTAAGAGCTTTTTTAATAGCTTCCAGGTCAATTACATATTTATCATTCAAAGGAGTCTCTATAACCCTGGCTCCCATCAGTTTTGAAATTTCACTATATAAACCATATGTTGGATGAGGAATAATAACTTCATCACCATCTTCAATAAAACATTTACCTATGTTTTGCAACATACCCTCTGCCCCATGAGATATTGCAAAATGTTGAACAGTTAAACCATATCGTTTACTTAATAACTCTTTAATTTCTACAAAAGTAATATCCGGGTAGCAATTTAATCTGGTTAATTCTTGTTGCATAGCTTCTAAAGCACCGGGAAAAGGTGCATAAGCATTTTCATTAGATCCTAATTTTATTACCTCCTTTAAACCCTTTTCCCTTTTAACCTCTTCTATCGTTTTTCCGGGAACATAGGGATTAACTGTCATTACTCCTCTCCGTAATCCTTTTATATTCATTAATTCTCAACTTCCTTTCTTAAGCTTTTACTTCTATTATTACCGGCTCATTTAACAAAAAGGCTTCTTTTAAAACATTCTTCATCTCCGGAGGAGAACTAACAATCACACCTTTAAGGCCATAAGCTTCTGCTAATTTTATAAAATCAGGATTTTTATGATTAACTGCAATTTTTTGACCGGGGTGACGTTTTTCTTGATGACGGCGTATTTCTCCAAAACCACCATCATTCCAAATAATTATAGGTAATGATATATTTTCCTGACAGGCAACAGCTAATTCCGGCAATGTAAATTGGAATCCACCATCACCGGCTAAAACACATACTTTAGTATGAGACTTGGCAATCTTAGCCCCTATGGCAGCAGGTAAAGCAAAACCTAAAGTTCCAAAACCTACAGGATGAATATAAGTTTTAGGTTGTCTGCAAGGATATTCACTTAATCCAATATAAGCAGGAGTAGTCATATCAGTAAACAATATTCCATCAGCAGGTAGAGAGCTGCGGATTGCCGCTAGCATTTCTTTAATAAATTCAACGCCTTCATAAACTCCTGTGGTTTCAGGTAATTTAATAGTTGTAGTTTTCTTTAAATCTGCTATTTTCTTTAAAACATTTGGATTTGTTTCCTCATTAGTCTTTACTTTATCTAATAAAAAAGCTAAAACCTCTAAAGCATCTCCTTTTAAACCTATATCTGCACGATAATTCCTATTAAAATTAGCAGCATCAATATCAATTTGAATTAATTTTCCACCTATATTTAAAGGCTGTTCCCATAGATCCGTGGGAGAAATCTCAGTACCAATGGCAATAACCAAATCTGTAGTTTTTAAAAATTCTCTAACTACAGGAAAATGAATCCTCGTCCCTAAGCATAAAGGATGTCCTTCATCTACTATCCCTTTACCGGCGGCTGTCTGAATTACCGGTGCAGATATTTTCTCTGCCAACTCAAGAATTTTTTCTCCTGCCTGCCAGCCCCCCCCACCAACAATAATAAGGGGAAAATTTGCTTTATTGATTTCATTTACAGCAAGATCTAGTAAAGCTTTATCTATTAAAGGAAAGTTGGATTTAGCTAAATCTTCACCTTTAAAATTAATAATCTCAGCTCTATCTGTATAACCATGTAAAATATCCATAGGTATCTCTACATGGACCGGACCTGGGCGACCAGAAAGGGCAAGCTGATAAGCTTCTTTTATATATAAATCAATGTTTTCCAAAGACATTACCGTTCTACTTTCTTTGGCAACAGATTGGGTTAAAATTGTTGAATTTTTTAATTCATGTAAAAAGCCTATCCTTTGATTCAAAGCCCAAGTAGGAAGTTGACTGGAAATAACAACCATAGGTATAGAATCGTGATAGGCTTGACCCATAGCAGTTATTATATTTGTTAATCCCGGACCTGTAATAACTAATGCTATACCAGGTTTACCTGTAACCCTAGCATAACCATCCGCCATATAACCAACACCTTGCTCATGTTTAGCAGTTACATGTTTAATGGAACTATGAATTAATGCATCATAAATATCTAAATTATGTATTCCTGGTATTCCAAAAACAGTATCTACATTAAGATCTTCTAAAGCTTTTACAACAATGGTGCCACCTGTTACTTTATTCATTTAATCAACCTTTCTCCGAAAATTTTTAAAAATCTATAATATTATCTATAATTAAAGGATATACTAACCAACAACTTTATGTCAAATGTCAATTTGTTTGTAATATACAGGAAATATACAGATAATTCTTTAAATTTTGTTTTTTAAGTAAATTATCTTACTATTGCTCCTGATCATACCTAGACAGTGAATTATGCTTTATTTTACTCATTCATTTTCCTCTTAAATAAAAAGAGAAAGCTTACCACTCGGTAAGCTTTTTCTTCGTTATAATCCAAGCTCAGAACGTTTTTTATTAATATGTTCTGCAATAGACTGGGCAACTTCAGTAGGGTCATCACCTAAAGCAACTTTACCGCCAGTTAAGCCCTCTAAATCTTGTGTTAATAATTTAGCCAGTTCAGTACCACCGGTAACGGGAGGTATAGGAGATAAATGGGTATATAGGCCATAGGCAAGGGCAAATAAACCATCTATAGTTGCCTTTTGCTCCATCCACTCAGGGGCACTAACAGCAACAGGTAATTGGGATGAATCTACGCCTAAAGCATCAGCTATTGCCGTTACCAGCATAGAAATTCTTCCAGTATCAGTACAAGTTCCAAAAGGTAAAACCGGCGGAATACCTAATCCAGTACAGACTTCTCGCAATCCTTTTCCTGCATATTGTAGTGCATCCATATTACACATACCAGCAACTTCCAGTCCATGACAGCCACATCCACCGGCTATAACTAAAATATCACGTTTTACAAGTTCTTTAACCAGATTAACAGTCATCCAATCATGGGGCCCATTTTTTAATGTTGTACAATTAACAATAGCAACTACACCTTTAACCTTTCCTGCTTTAATTACTTCAAGTAAAGGATCTAATTTTCCTCCTAAAGCTTTTAAAACTGCTTCCGTAGAAAATCCTGCAATTGCTTTAGTTTTCTTTTGAGGGACATATGGTTTTACCTGTTCTTTTCTTACTGAAAAATTGGCCAAACCCCATTCTAACAATTTTTTGGCCATCTCTTCTGCTTCCGGTGGCTTATAATCCAGGTTTTTATCTACAAGAGGAATACGAACCAAGTCATTGACAGAAACAAGGGTAACTTTATATTTTTCTGCATAAGGAGCTAAGTAAGGTGGAGAGCAGTTTTCATCCATAGCAAATACATCTACTGTTCCTGTTGCCAATAACGGCTCAATTGCCAACCAATTCCCGATATGACCGGTAAAAACTTCATCCATTTCAAAACGCTGTAATATTTCCTGTCCTGTTTCTATCGAACCGATTACCCTAATTCCTTTTGCACCTATTTGTTTAGCTTTTTCCTGCCAATCTGGTTTTTTTGCTTCGTATATAGTTGCAATACCCATCCAGGGTTCATGTCCATTAAATACAATATTTACATAATCAGGGTCCATTACACCCAAATCCATATCTACTTCATGGGGCATAGGAGTACCAAATAAGATATCCTGGCACATTTCCAAAGGTAATTGAGCACCATAGATACAAGCTATTCCCAACCTCAGTGCCTTACGGGCAAGGGATATATAATCACCATCAACATTTGTTAAACAACTGGCTGTTGCATCTTTGATCTCATGCAAAACACCGGCAGGAAAGATTGCTAAATCCTGCCAGACCTTTTGTCTTGCTTTAGGTGCAAAGGCTTGAATAACTCTACTTGGTTCTTGATAATCATTGGATAATTCTGCAATGAAATAATTCGCTAGCTTTTCGGCATCTTTATTTATATCTCCTGAAGTTTCAATACCTAGCTTTTCACACATAAAGTACAGCTTATCTTTATCTGTAATCTTAAATGGTGTTTTGCCCTGAGCAGTAGACCTCAAAGTACTGAAAGCTTCAAATGCGTGGTGAGTATATGTAGATGTTCCCATTACATTTCTTAGGAGCATATCTCGCATTGCCATGGCATCAGGCGTAATACCACAGGTACCTAGATTGGCTCCAGCTTTTTCAGAAATCCTACAAGGTCCGTTACTGCATAGTTGGCAACTGACTCCAGCTTCACAAAAATTACAACGAATTTTATCCTGTGGATCAAACCTATCAAATACGTTGCTCATTCCATCAGGAACTAGTCTTTTTTCATACATTTCCTGTACAGAATCATGATAACTAATACGACCATCAATACGATGTGGAACTGGTTTACCCATAATTAACCCTCCCTTTTTCCCATTTTGTCATTAGCATTTCCTACTAAAAAATCTATATTCATTTTAAAAAAAACAAAATGACGTTCCTGACTGAAGTTGTCATTGTTATTTTTCTCCAAAAAAAAACCTCATTTCTTGAGGATTATAAAACAAACCATTTTCAATACATTCTATTTACCAAGCATTCGCATAAATTAAGCAATGATACTTTTTTTCATTATTAAATTAAACTTTTCTTCCGGCGTTACTAACCCCTGGACAACAAACTGTTAATTTACTTAAATCAAGTTCAGTTTTATAGAAATGAGTCGTACTTTCGGCTGAAAGGGATAAATAGGATCAATAGATACTACACAGGCAATTTCATCATTATTTAAACAAATATAAGTTCCGTCAGGGTAAGGTACAATTATTAACTAAAATTAGTTACTACTTTATATTTAAACAGTGTATCACCAGACTTCATTAGTATTTCATAAACTTCATGAGCTGGAATTGCCTCCTTATAGACCCTATCTGTAGTCATACCATTATAAACATCTGCTATGGCGCAAATAGCTACCATTTCATAAATCTTGTCTCCTTTTAATCCCTGGGGACAAGTGGGAAGTTTCAATACAAAATCCCCTTTCAGAAAACGGTTAAATATTAATATATATTGATATTTATTTTACAAAAAAAGTGTTTTTCCCTGCTCTAATGGAAAAAAAGCAGAATTATAGATAATTTTCCAAATAAATAAAATAAAAAAAGAGGTTCTAAAACCTCTATTTCATGTGGTGCCGGGGACCGGAATCGAACCGGTACGGGCTTTTGGGCCCGCAGGATTTTAAGTCCTGTGCGTCTGCCAGTTCCGCCACCCCGGCATGTACATATTAAGTTTACTTACTTAGTATAGCAGCAACAACACTCTGTCGCAAGAGTTATTTTTTCTAATTAAACAAAAATAAATTTTCAGCTTTTAGCTGAAAGTATTAAGTGGTGCCGGGGACCGGAATCGAACCGGTACGGGCTTTTGGGCCCGCAGGATTTTAAGTCCTGTGCGTCTGCCAGTTCCGCCACCCCGGCAACTTAATGGAGGCGACACCCGGATTTGAACCGGGGAATAAAGGATTTGCAGTCCTCTGCCTTACCGCTTGGCTATGTCGCCACATATTTATTCTTGTTATTCCCTTGTTGCGACAAAAATTATTTTATCATGCAATCAATAAAGTGTCAACAACCAAATAAAGTAAATTTATTATATTATTAAACTTTTTATTTCTTGAAGTAATTCATTAGTTCCTGCTGCTATTATTTTAAATCTTATATCTCTTAAAAGGTCTTGGTTTTCTAAACACTCAAATAAAAAATTACCGGAATATATTTCATTTCTATAATAAGGAATAATTTCCATAAATCCGCCTGCTGCTTTAATTAGAGCATACGGCTGACAAACATCGGTAACTTTCAACCTTTTTCCATAACTAATATATGCATCATATTGTCCAGAAGTAACCTGACAAAGATCTAAAATTGTAGAACCTAATCTTCTTACCAATATTTTCCAGGAAATGAGTTTCCCCCAACTATCCTCAAAATAATCCTTTTTATCTAAATCTAGTCCCACAACAGACGATTCTATAGACTTTAAAGTTGAAGCATGTAATTTGTGTTCAATTTGATTATTCTTATAGTATGCTCCTTTACCTCTTAATGAGTAATATGTATTAGATGAAAAGATTTCCCTTACTATACTAATTTTAATAGCTTCCAATCCCTTAGTGGCCAATTCTGAAATAGAACCAATCCCCATAGAAATAACAAGCTGTGGATGGGGTGTAAACCATGGCCTCACATTGTTTGAACCATCAATAGGATCTAGTAGTAAGAAATACTTGGGATTAGAGCTTAATTTAACAATTCCTGTTTCTTCACTTATAATAATAGCCGGAAGATTTTCAGCTTTGATTAAATTAATAATTTTTTCATTGACTATATCATCTATACCTTTTTGCAAATCACCGGAGACATTAGTATAGTCATATTGTTTTAAAAATTTAGCTTGTGACTTATAGTAATTTTCTTGTATATAATTACTCACTTCATTGCAAATTTTTAATAAAAAATCTAGTTCCTGCATATTTCAGTCTCCTTAACCCTTAATATAATCATTTGTGGATAAAGTTATATAGTTTCTGATACTATTATATAAAAAAGACTGGGTAAACCAGTCTCTAATGGAGCGGAAGACGGGATTCGAACCCGCGACCCTCGCCTTGGCAAGGCGATGCTCTACCACTGAGCCACTTCCGCATGTATGGTGCCTCGAGGCGGAATCGAACCACCGACACGAGGATTTTCAGTCCTCTGCTCTACCGACTGAGCTATCGAGGCAAATTTGGCGGAGCTGACGGGAATCGAACCCGCGATCTTCGGCGTGACAGGCCGACATGTTAACCGCTACACCACAGCTCCCTACTAGAGGTTATATCCAACTTCTAACTTCTTACATCGTTTTTGGTGGGCGATGACAGGATCGAACTGCCGACCCCCTGCTTGTAAGGCAGGTGCTCTCCCAGCTGAGCTAATCGCCCACGTCTCTTACCGACAAAATTCATTATACAAAATTTCAAAGCTATTGTCAAAATGTTTTTTCTGGAAAATTAATATGGTTCATTGTAAAATTAAATGCAACAGGTAAAATGCATGTAAAAAAATAAACAACCATAGTGAGAAATCATGTATGATTTAGGTGTCTAGTCCAAACA
>JASKKI010000019.1 GCA_030154225.1 Clostridia bacterium
GGGATAATATATAATTCAACAAAAATGGAGGTAATCCCTGTAAAAATAAAGGTTATAATGCCTGAAATTTCAACATTTCAGGAGTTTAGCAACAATCTAAAATATATAATTTGCGAAGGAGAGGTGCTTTAAGATGCAATTATATTTAGTTGGTGCCCTGATTTTTGCTGTGATTGTAGCACTTTTTGCAGTTCAAAATACTACTATGGTAGCTATAAGCTTTTTGTTTTGGGAGTTTAAAATTTCCCTGGTTTTAGTTATTTTAGGTGCTGCGGCTATTGGAGCATTATGTGTCTTTTTAGTTGGGACATTTAAAAACTTTGGAGCATGGCGAAAACAAAAGGAGCTTGAAGGTAAAAATAAGCTTTTAAGTCAGAAGGTTGATGAGTTGGAATATAAATTAAAAGAAATCAAAGAGAAAGAAGAAACTCTGAATAATATTAATAATGAAAGTAACACCGGGGAGGAAGCAGTTCAAGCTACTAAGACTGAATAGTAGCTTGGCTGCTTTTTGATTGGAGGCATGGTTTTGACAAAGAAAAAAATATGGAATGTGCAAAAAATAAAAAGTGATTTACAAGAGCGATTAGTAGAAAAACTTAACATTTCTCCTACTTTAGCCATACTCTTAATTAACAGGGGTTACCATGATGAAGAAGCTGCTTTAAACTTTTTATATCCCAGCTTAAAGGACCTAAGTTCACCTTTTATTTTAAATAATGTTAGACAGGCTGTTGACAGGATAAAAAAAGCAATCAATAACCAGGAAAAAATTGTAGTTTACGGGGATTATGATGTAGACGGTATTACCAGTACAACCCTTTTAACAGAAGTACTAAGATCAATAGGGGCAGATGTCAATTATTATATACCGGATAGAATCGAAGAAGGATATGGCTTAAATATTGATGCGTTAGAACAGCTATCTCAAAATGGTGTGCAATTAATTATTACCGTTGATTGTGGGATCAGTGCTAAAAATGAGGTTATTGTGGGTCAAAGTTTGGGACTGGAATTCATAATTACCGACCATCACCAACCCCCGGCAGAACTACCGCCTTGTATTGTTATAAATCCTGCTCTGGAACAAGAAAATGTACCTTGGAAAGATTTAGCGGGTGTAGGAGTAGCATATAAATTAGCTCAAGGTTTATTAGAAACTTTTAGAGGACAGAAGGAAGGGCAAAAAGAAATTTTAAATTATTTAGACCTTGCTGCACTGGGTACTATTGCAGATATTGTACCGTTGATGGGAGAAAACAGAATTATTGTTAAATATGGTTTAGAGCAAATAATTTCGGGAAATCGTTTAGGAATTAAAGCATTATGTAAAGCTGCTAATATTGATCTTACTAATATAACATCAACAGTGATCGGTTACTTTCTTGCTCCTCGTTTGAATGCTTGTGGGCGTATTGGTGATGCAAATTTAGGGGTAAGATTACTTTTAACATCTAATGAAATAGAGGCCAGCCAAATTGCTCAAAAATTAAATAATGAAAACCAGAAAAGGCAGACTATTGAAAACAAAATTATCCGGGAAGCCATGGAAATGGTAGAGGAGCTGGATTTAAGTAAAGAGAAAGTAATTGTACTTACCTCCAAAGACTGGCACCAAGGTGTTATAGGTATTGTGGCTTCCCGTTTGGTTGAAAAATATTATCGTCCGACAATAATTTTAACTCTCCAAAATAATTTATATAAAGGTTCTGGTCGGAGTATCCCGGGATTTCATCTCTATCAAGCTCTCTCCCAATGCCATTATCTACTGGAAAATTACGGTGGTCATAGCCAGGCTGCCGGGTTAAGTTTACTAGAGGAAAATATTCCGGAATTTAAAAAAAGGATTAATATAATTGCCGATGCAAGCCTCTGTGAAAATGATTTTATACCAGCTTTAGATTTAGACGGGGAGATTAATTTAGAAACAGCTGATTTTACTCTACTAGAAGAAATAACTAAGCTAGAGCCTTTCGGGTGTGCTAATCCCGAGCCACTGTTAATTTATAGACAGGGTGAAGTTCAGGAATGTAGAGAAGTAGGAAATAATGGTGGTCATTTAAAATTAAAGATTAAAGCGGGAAGTTCCCAATGGGATGCTATAGGTTTTAATATGTCCAGTTATTTAGAAATGGCTGCGTCCCGGGAACCATTAGACCTTGCTTTTACTTTAGACAAAAACCACTGGAATGGAAAAACTAATTTACAATTAGTATTAAAAGATCTGAAACCTTCTACTGAATTGGATAATCCCAATGAACCTCTTAATTTTCTGGATCGACTTTTTTTTGAGGGCCCCCAATTTTTAGAGGAAGACGTTTATAAAGATATAAATAGTAAAGGTGCTTTTTATACCAAAGTTGTGGGAGTTACATATGAAAATCGCCAAGCCCTGATCAGGATGCTAAAAAAGGATGACAGCATAAATTTAGTGCGTGAACATGGAAATATTTATGATCCTAATGCCATAGCAGTATATGTAAAAGATGAGCAGATAGGCTACTTAAAAAAAGAGCTAGCCAAACACCTGGCCCAAAATATAGATAAAGGCATCAGGTATTGTGGATATATTGCTCAAATTACTGGAGGAGAAGCTAAAAATCTTGGTGTTAATATCTATCTGAAAAAAGATGAAAAAAGTGATAAAGATAATTTTTTAAATTTAAAAATTTTAAGAAAAGAACTTTCATCTTTAAACACTTCAGAACTTATGAATGTTATTAAAAAGGCAGTAATAGGAGACCATACTTATCGGTCCAAACAGGTTGAAACACTAGAATGTCTGGCTAATGGTTATAATACTTTAGGTATTTTAGGTACTGGTCGGGGTAAATCGGCAATATTTCAGACCTGGGCAGCTTTTTTAGCATTATCCCGTCGCAAAATAACTATTATTATCTATCCCTTAAGATCTTTAGTTAATGACCAATTTATTTCGCTGAAAAATAAACTAGCTCCATTAGGACTAAATGTCTTTAAAGCCACTGGTTCTTTAGAACCGGAAGAAAGATTGGAGTTATTTACAAGTTTAGAAAGGGGAGATATTGATATAATCTTAACTACCCCGGAATTTTTGTATTATAACAAGCATAAATTTCAGGCATTAATAGATGTTCTCGGACTAGTTGTGATAGATGAATGCCACCATTTAGCATCTCGTAGACAGGGTTACAAACTTCTACCTCAAGTTTTAAAAGAGTTGAGTAATCCTCGGTTACTTCTGGTAACGGCAACTGCCGACGATAATATTAGCAAAGTTATTTTGGAAAAATTAAATATTGAAAAAATTGTTATTGATCCTCACGTCAGGGATAATTTAATTTTGATTGACGAACGTGGGTGTAATGATAAAATTGGATATATAAAAAAATTGTTAGACTCCGGAGAAAGAACAGTAGTATATGTTAATAGTCGTAAAATAGCTTATAACCTGGCTAGAGACTTGCGCCGAGATATACCCTGGTCTAAAGATAAAATAGCATATTATCATGGTGGATTAAGTAGTGATGATCGCCAGGGTATTGAAGAGTTTTTTAGGCAAGGTTCTTTACAATTAATTATTACAACCAGTGCTTTTGGGGAAGGTATTGATATACCTGATATAGAAAATGTTGTTTTATACCATCTTTGTTTTTCCAAAGAAGAATATAATCAATTAGCCGGCAGGGCGGGAAGAAATGGTGAAAAGGCAAAAATACATTTGCTTTATGGAACTAAAGATAAAGAATTAAACCAGCTATTATTGGCAGGTACTTCCCCTGACCGGGAGCAGCTTGCAAAATTTTATTTATTACTTAAAAAATTGGCTAAGAAAAGTCATCCCATTACTTTTACTAATTCTCAACTGGCAGAATGGGCAAATATTTATAAAATTTCTGGGGTTCAGGATAAAAATATTAGTATTTGGCTAGGAATATTAGAAGAATTAGGAATAATAGAACGTGAAATAGAAGGAAATACCCGTAACATTTATATTGTGCCTAATCCTCCAAAAGTTAACTTAGAGGATTCATTACGATACTTGGAAGGGATTGAAGAAAAGAATAATTTTGAGGAATATGTTGAACTAGCTTTTCAAAATACTTCCCAACCTTTATTAGAACTTATTAACAGGCCAATTTACCCAACTAAAATAGTTATTAATGACTAGTTTTTTATCATAAATTTATTTGGATTATCAACTATTTCTATGAACTAACCTTAAAGGAGTTGGAATAAATGGATTTAAAAAAATATATTAGAATTATTCCCGATTTTCCCAAAGAAGGTATTCGTTTTAAAGATATTACTCCTCTCTTAGGTGATGGTAAAGCTTTTAAACATGCAATAAATTTACTTGCAGAAAAGATAAAAGGTAAAGAAATAGATTTAATTGTTGGACCAGAAGCCCGTGGATTTGTTATAGGTGGTCCCTTAGCTTATAAACTTGAGTGTGGATTTGTACCAGTACGAAAAAAAGGTAAATTACCTGGAGAAACAGTTAATGCCACGTATGTATTGGAATATGGAAAAGATGCATTGGAAATTCACAAAGATGCTATCAAACCGGGACAAAAAGTATTTATAACAGATGATTTACTGGCAACCGGTGGTACTATGAAAACAACTATTGAATTGGTGGAGAGACTTGGTGGACAAGTGGTTGGTTTAGGATTTTTTATTGAACTAACATATTTAGAGGGACGCAATAGTTTAACAGGGTATGATGTAATCTCTTTATTAAAATATTAGGCCGGAAAGGAGGGTGAGTATGTCCCTTGCGGAATTGACAGATAAACTCTTAATAATTAATCCTAAAGCTAATATTGAATTAATTAAAAAGGCTTATGACTTTGCACTCAAAGCTCATGAGGGACAGATACGTAATTCGGGAGAACCATATATCACCCATCCTTTAGCAGTAGCTACTATTTTGGCTAATTTGGGTTTAGATGATACAACTATTGCTGCTGGATTATTACATGATGTAGTGGAAGACACCAAAGTTCAACTAAATGAAATTAAGGAAAAATTTGGTGAGGAAATAGCCTTATTAGTTGATGGAGTAACAAAGTTAAGTAGAATTGAATACTATTCCAAAGAAGAGAGACAGGTAGAAAATTACCGAAAGATGTTTTTGGCTATGGCCAAGGATATACGGGTTATTCTTATCAAACTGGCAGATAGACTGCATAATATGCGTACCTTAAAGCATCAAAGCTTTTGGAAACAAAGGGAAATAGCCCAGGAGACTTTAGAAATCTTTGCTCCTTTAGCTAGCAGGTTGGGTATCTTTAAGTTTAAATGGGAACTGGAAGACCTTTCTTTCCGTTATTTAGAGCCGGACAATTATTATGACTTAGTGGAAAAAATTTCTATGAAGCGGAAGGAAAGGGAAGAATATATTAATGAGGTTATAGAAATATTGCAAAGAGAATTGGGTCAAGCCAATATCAAAGCTGATATCAGTGGTAGGCCTAAACATTTCTATAGTATTTATAATAAAATGGTCAAAAAGGATAAAGATCTTAATGAGATATATGACCTTATTGCCGTTAGAATTATTGTGGATAGTGTAAAAGATTGTTATGGTACATTGGGTATTATTCATACCTTATGGAAACCAATTCCGGGGAGATTTAAGGACTATGTAGCCATGCCCAAGCCTAATATGTATCAATCCTTGCATACCACTGTAATCGGGCCGAGAGGAGAACCTTTTGAAATACAAATCAGAACATGGGATATGCATCGTACAGCAGAATATGGTATTGCTGCCCACTGGCTTTACAAGGAAAATTCTAAACAAAAAACCAAGTTTGATGAAACCTTTACCTGGATTAAACAAATTAGAGAATGGCAAAATGAGTTGCAAGATTCCAAAGAATTTGTGGAAACTTTGAAAATTGATTTATTTTCTGATGTAGTATTTGTATTTTCTCCCAAAGGTGATGTGTTTGAATTACCTGCAGGTTCTACACCTATTGATTTTGCCTACCGGGTCCATACCGAAGTTGGTCACCGGTGTATCGGTAGTAAAGTAAATAATAGAATTGTACCCCTGGATTATGAACTTAAAACAGGTGATATTGTTGAAATTTTAACATCAAAACAAGCTAATGGTCCTAGCCGTGATTGGTTAAAAATTGTTAAAAGTTCCCAGGCTAAAAATAGGATAAGGCAATGGTTCAAACGTGAAAAAAGAGAAGAAAACTTGCTTAAAGGCCGGGAATTGTTAGAGAAGGAATTGCGTAAACATAGTTTAGAAATAAATTATTATACAAAATCGGAACGACTAAACCATATTGCCAAGAAGCTGGGCTTTAGTTCTGCTGATGATTTACTGGTAGGTATTGGTGATAGTGTTATTACTCCTTTACAAGTCGTATTTAGACTTAGAGAGGAATACGATAAGACCCAGAAAAGTGTTGTGGAAGAAAGTATTCAAACTTTACCCAAGGAACAGAAAAAAACCAGTGAACTGGGCAAGAGTTCTAAAGGGGTGCGGATTAAAGGTATAGGCGATGTTATGATTCGCTTTGCCCGCTGTTGCAACCCTTTACCTGGGGATAGGATTATCGGTTATATTACCAGAGGACGGGGGGTTTCCATCCACCGGGAAGACTGTCCCAATATTAAATTATATTTTGTAGAGGAGCATGAGCGTCTTGTGGAAGCGGCCTGGGATGAAACGGAAAAGTCCACCTTCCAAGTTGAAATTATGATTACTGCCCTGGATAGAGCCAAACTTACTATGGATGTTATGAATATCTTGACTGATGCTAAAATCCATATTAATGCTATTAATGCCCGGGCTAGGCGCAATGGCAGTGCCATAATTGATTTAAAAATTGAAATAAATAATCTGGAACAATTGAATTCAATTATGGAAAAAATCAAGCGAGTAAAAGATATTGTAGAGGTGAGAAGGGTTACCCCTAGTAAAATAACAGGAGATAGGTGAAAGCAATGCGTGCTGTAATTCAAAGAGTCAATAATGCATCAGTAACAGTGAAAGAACAACTGGTAGGCCAAATAAAGTCCGGTTTAGTAGTTTTTTTAGGTATAACTCATGATGATACAGAAGAGGATGCTAAGTACCTGGCAGAAAAAGTGTGTAATTTAAGGATTTTTGAAGATGACAGTGGTAAACTTAATTTATCGGTCCTTGATAAAAAAGGTGAAATATTATCAGTTTCTCAGTTTACCCTTTACGGTGACTGCCGAAAAGGAAGAAGGCCCAGTTTTACTGAAGCTGCCCACCCGGAAGTTGCAGAAAAACTTTATGATAAATTTAACCAATTGCTGAGGGATATGGGTATAAATGTTGCTACAGGAGTTTTCCAGGCCTACATGCAGGTTAAGATCATAAATGATGGTCCTGTAACCATTCTTTTAGATAGTAAAAAAACATTTTAGGAGGTAGAATATGAAAATAAAAATATTAACAGTAGGTCCTATTGAAACAAATTGTTATATTGTTGTTTGTCCTCAGACAAAAGAGGCTGTTATCATTGATCCTGGTGATGAAGGGGGAAAAATTGTAGAAGCTATCAGCAGTTTAGATATTAATGTCAAGTATATAATTAATACCCATGGTCATCATGATCATATCCAGGCTAATAAAGAAGTAAAAGAGGCCACCAATGCGCAAATTTTAATTCATGCCAGTGATGCGCAAATGCTTACCAATCCATTAAAAAATTTATCCCATTATTTAGGACTAAAAACTACTGAACCTGCAGCTGATCGTCAGTTACAGGATGGAGACAGCATAGAATTTGGTAATATAGTTTTTAAAGTTCTTCATACTCCCGGACATACTCCCGGTTGTATCTGTCTTTATAATGAAGCTGAAAAAATATGTTTTACAGGAGATACTTTATTTAATGGTTCTGTAGGTAGAACTGATTTACCCGGAGGTAATTATAAAACCTTGATGAATTCTTTACGTGAAAAATTAGTTAATTTACCTAATGATGTTGTTATCTATCCAGGTCATGGGCCTAAATCTACAATTAGAGAAGAAAAAGCTATTAATCCATTTTTAAAATAAACAGGATATCATGAAAATAACACTTAGTCAAAATAGTAAGCAATATGCCTCTATTATTTTTGATGTAATTAGGATTTTCTTACCCCAATTGACCTGGCAGGAGCTTACAGGAGAAAGGGCTACTTCAGCGGAAGTATTAGATATTGCTGTAAAGGAAAAAGAAATTGTAGTGAGTTTGAACATACAAAATAAAATAATACAACCAATAATTTCTACTGACAACAATGAATTAAGACGGATCATAAAGTTAGCAGTTTACAAGTTATTTATACAGTTTTTAGGATATAAAGGTAGCCCATGGGGTATTCTTACCGGAATAAGACCAACGAAAATTGTTCATCGTTTGTGGGATGATGGATATAATGCTCGGCAAATCCAAGATATACTTGAAGATAAATTTCTACTCAATACTGAAAAAGCACAAAAACTTATTGATGTTACATCTATACAAAGGAAATACTTTTTAAGCACGGAACAGGCTCAAAGGTTGGTTAGTATTTATATAAGTATTCCCTTTTGTCCTACCAGATGTTATTATTGTTCTTTTCCTGCTTTTAGCCTAAAAAAGTGGGGTTCATATATTCCAAGTTATCTCGATAACTTAATTAATGAGATAAAAATGGTAGGACAAGCCTTACAACAGAAGGATATCAAAGTACAAACAATTTATGTTGGTGGGGGAACCCCAACCTCTTTAGTTGCCCATGAATTAGAATTATTATTAAAAGCTATTTATAATTATTTATATTCTGGTGATACTGTCGAATTTACAGTGGAAGCAGGTCGGCCTGATACTATTACTGAGGAAAAACTGGCTATTTTAAAAAATTTTCTTGTGAATAGAATTAGTATAAACCCCCAGACAATGTGGGAATCTACCCTGGAAAAAATAGGGAGAAAACATTCTACACAGGATATTTTTGATAAAATACATTTGGCACGCAAAACTGGTTTTGACATAATAAATATGGATTTAATCATTGGGCTTCCAGGGGAAAACTTAGAAAATCTTCAATATACTTTTAAAAAAGTAGATGTAGTTAAACCTGAAAATTTAACATTACATACCTTGGCTTTTAAAAGAACAGCTAAGTTACAGCAAAATTCCCAGGCTGTTAAATCGCTCACTCCTGTGGAAGAAATGTTTGCTTTTGCTGAAAAATGGTGTTTTGAAAAAGGTTATCAGCCCTATTATTTATATCGCCAAAAACAGATATTAGCTAATTTAGAAAACGTGGGCTATAGTATGGGAGATAAACCATGTATCTATAATATTCAAATGATAGAAGAAAGACAGACTATCTGGGGGTTAGGAGTTGGGTCGGGGTCAAAAATAGTTAATCCTGCTGATTGGACTTTAGTTAATAAGTATAATCCCAAGGATTTAGTAGTATATAACCAGAGGATTAATGAAATTGTGCAAGCTAAAGTTGACAAAATACTTGGCCTTGGCTAGAATATTGTCAATAAAGGATAAAAACTATGAAAAGGCAAGTAGATAGGATGTTTTTTAACAGGGAGAAACTGCCGTGACTGAAAGCAGTTTTTAAAAAAACCTATTGAAAGAACACCTTGGAGTTGATACTTACGGCATCCGGGGCACCGTTAACTGCTAATAAGTGGGGCATAATTTTTAATATGCTCAAATTGGGTGGTACCGCGGGTTAGTCTCGTCCCAAAATTTTTTTGGAGTCGAGACTTTTTTATTTACCGAGATTTCGAATTTTTATAGTTTAGCTAAATTTATTTAGTAAAGGAGTGAGAAAATATAATGTTAACTACTAGACCTCGGGGAACAAATGATATTTTACCGGGTGAGGTTGAAAAATGGCAGTATATAGAGGAAATTGCCAGGCAGGTCAGTGGCCAATTTGGTTATCATGAAATACGAACTCCTCTTTTTGAACATACTGAACTGTTTCTAAGGGGAGTAGGCGAAACTACTGATATAGTTGAAAAGGAAATGTATTCCTTTGAAGATAGAGGTAAAAGAAATATAACCTTACGACCAGAAGGTACAGCTTCTACCGTTAGGGCTTTTTTGGAAAATAAACTTTATGCTAATCCCCAACCTACAAAATTATTTTATATTGGGCCTATGTTTAGATATGACCGTCCGCAGGCAGGAAGGTACCGGCAATTTCATCAATTTGGCATAGAGGTATTCGGTTCCCATCATCCCAGTGTTGATGCAGAAGTCATTGGATTGGCTTGTGAGTATTTAGAAAGATTAGGCTTAAATCAGTTAAAGGTCCATATTAATACTGTGGGCTGTCCTAAGTGCCGGCCACAATATAGAGAAGCATTGATTAAATACTTTCAGGATAAAAAGGATATACTTTGCAAGACCTGTTTGGGTAGACTGGAAAAAAATCCTTTACGGATTCTGGATTGTAAAAATACTCAATGCCAGGAATTAAGTTTAAATGCTCCAACGATTCAAAATTCAACTTGTTCTGAATGTCAAATACATTTTCAACAAGTTCAAAACTACTTAGATTCTGTAGGAATTGAATATATTGTTAATCCTAAATTAGTAAGAGGGCTTGATTATTATACCCATACAGCTTTTGAAATTCTGGTACAAGGAATTGGTGCCCAGAGTGCTATTTGCGGTGGAGGAAGATATAATGGCTTGATTGAACAATGTGGAGGGAAACCAACTCCGGGAATTGGTTTTGCAATGGGAATGGAAAGATTGTTACTAACCCTTGAATTACAAGGTATATCTCTCATTGCAAATTACAATAATCCTGAAATTTATATTGCCACTGTTGGAGAAGAAACAGAGCAGTTGGCTTTTAGATTAGCTATGCAACTTAGAAAAAAAGGAATAAGTGTAGAAAAAGATTATTTAGATAAAAGTCTTAAAGCTCAAATGAAAACTGCTGACAGGTTAAATGTTAAATATACTCTTATTATAGGTGAAGAAGAATTTGAGAAAAATCAAGTTACTATTAGAAATATGGCTACTAGCCAGCAGAATAAAATTCCTATTTCTGACATTATTAGCTATATCGAAAGGAGTTTGCGTGGAAAATGATTAATAGTTTACAAAAGTTAAAACGAACTCATAAGTGTAATGATGTACGACAAGATAATACAGGACAAGAAGTAGTGGTAACGGGATGGGTACAAAAAAGGCGTGACCATGGCGGCTTAATTTTTGTTGACTTACGTGACCGCTCGGGAGTAGTGCAAGTAGTTTTTAGCTCCGAAATTCAACGAGAAGCTTTTGAACTAGCCGAGAAAATACGCTCCGAATATGTTATTGCTGTTAAAGGAGAAGTGGTATTACGGCCGGAAGGAATGGTCAATCCCAATATTGCTACCGGTTACATAGATATTATGGCTAAAGAACTAGTTATTTTGAATAAAGCTAAAACGCCTCCCTTTTATATAGCAGATGACATTGATGTTGATGAAATGATAAGACTTAAATATAGATATTTAGATCTTAGGCGCCCGGAAATGCAAAAAAATATAATTCTTAGACATAAGACCATTAAAGCAATTCGTGATTTTTTAGATAAACACGATTTTTTAGAAATTGAAACTCCCATTTTAACTAAAAGTACCCCAGAGGGAGCTAGAGATTATTTAGTACCTAGCCGTGTTAACCCAGGTAAATTTTTTGCTTTACCCCAATCTCCCCAAATCTTTAAACAATTATTAATGGTAGCTGGTATGGAGAAATATTTCCAAATTGCCCGTTGTTTCAGAGATGAAGATTTAAGAGCTGACCGGCAGCCGGAATTTACACAACTGGATCTTGAAATGTCATTTATTAACCGTGATGATATCTTAGCCCTAATGGAAGAAATGATAGCTTATATTTTTAAAGTAACTTTAGATAAGGATATTAAAACACCATTTACTAGATTAACTTATAATGAAGCACTGGAGCGTTACGGTTCTGATAAGCCCGATTTACGGTTTGGTTTGGAATTAAAAGATATTACAGAAATTGTTAAAGGATGCCAGTTCAAAGTATTTACTCAAGTGGCTCAAAATGGTGGCAAGGTAAAAGGTATCAATGCAAAAGGTTGTGGAAACTATTCCCGTAAGGATATAGATGATTTAACCAAATTTGTTAGTATCTATGGAGCAAAAGGATTAGCCTATATCATAGTAACCGGTGAAGGTATTAAATCACCAATTGCCAAGTTCTTCAGTGAAGAAGAAATAAATAATATCCTTGCGAAACTTTCTGCTGAACCAGGAGACTTACTATTATTTGTAGCTGATAAACCGAAAATTGTTAATGATAGTCTAGGTCATTTACGTCTAGAACTTGGTAAACGATTAAAATTAATAAATCCTGAAGAATTAAATTTCCTATGGGTTATAGATTTTCCTCTTTTAGAATGGGATGAAGAAGAAAAACGATTTTTTGCCATGCATCATCCATTTACATCTCCTGTAATAGAAGATATACCATTCATGGATAACCAACCGGATAAAATTCGAGCCCAGGCCTATGATATGGTTCTAAATGGAATTGAGATTGGTGGAGGTAGTATCCGTATCTTCCAAAGGGAAATTCAAGAAAAAATGTTTAACTTGTTGGGATTAACCCCTGAAGAAGCAAAAGAAAAATTCGGTTTTTTACTAGATGCTTTTGAATATGGCACACCTCCCCATGGTGGAATTGCTTTTGGAATTGACCGGTTAGTCATGTTAATGGCTGGTAAAGATACCATACGAGATGTAATTCCTTTTCCTAAAACTCAGAGTGCAACTGATTTGATGACTGATGCACCGTCAGAGGTCGGCAGTAAACAGTTAAAGGAACTATCTATTAAACTGGATTTTATTAATAAAAAATAATGATAAATCATGGGAAAACTTGAAGACGACCGTTGTTTATGTTAACATAATGTTAAGAAATAGATTAGAAACTCCCTACGATGTTCGTGGGGCTAAAAGGTAGTTTTGAGCCAACACTAACACATAGGGAGCTTAACTCTGGTTGCGTAGTAAATGCCCGGTTTTGGGACTTATGAAACAATCAGGAGGGCACCCACCTGCGGGAGCAGGTTCAAAACTCCGGCACCACGGCATATGTGGGGTGAATAAACGCAGTTAACTACTGCGTATTTTTTTTAGATGTTAAAAAAATAATTATAATGGTGTATTAAATTTTTGAGGTGTTAATAAAATGTCTGAAAAGTTTAACAGGACCAAGCTTTTAATAGGGGAAGAAGGTTTTGAAATCTTAAAAAGCTTAAACATTGCCATTTTGGGTATTGGAGGAGTTGGTTCTTTTACTGCAGAAGCTTTAGGCAGAGCGGGGATAGGTAAACTCACCTTAATAGACCACGATATTGTTGACATTACAAATATAAACAGGCAGATTCATGCCCTAACTTCAACTGTGGGTCAGATTAAGGTAGAAATTATGAAAAAAAGATTAAAGGATATAAATCCCGAAGCCCAGATTACAGCAATTAGAGAATTTTGTACTCCTGATAATATAAATGAACTTTTAAAGGAAGAATATGATTATATAGTGGATGCTATTGATAATGTTACAGGTAAACTTTCCATTATTGAATATGCTGTAAAAAAACAAATTCCTGTTATCTCCAGTATGGGAGCTGCCAACAAATTGAGTAATAAGAATTTTCAAGTTGTAGATATTAGTCAAACCAGGGTATGCCCTCTTGCTAAGGTAATTAGAAAGGAGTTAAGAGCTAGAGGAATAGATAAAGGGGTAAAAGTTGTTTATTCTCCAGATCCCATTATAAAACCTGATAAAATTAAACTGGAAAATAATTCAGGTAAAAGAGAGTTACCAGGTAGTATTTCCTTTGTTCCTCCAGTAGCAGGTTTAATAATGGCGGGAGAAGTTATTAATGATTTATTACATAAAATTAATTGACATACAATACCAAAATAGTTATAATCAAATATAGATACCCCTACTAGGTATATTGGATATAAATTGGGGGAGATGCAATGGTTAATGAAGAAAAACAAAATATATTAAAACGCTTGAGACGAATTGAAGGACAATTAAAAGGAATTCAAAGGATGATTGAAAGTGATGTTTGTTGTGTTGATGTTCTTGTTCAGATAGCTGCGGTTAAAGCTGCTGTAAATAAAACTGGAACATTAATTTTTGAAAATCATGCTAAAGAATGCCTGAGTAATTCTCTGGAATCCAAGTCTCAAGAGGATGTAGTCAAAGAACTTATGCAAGTTCTAACAAGTTTTATTAAATAATTTAGGAGGTTTTATTATGTCCAATGTAGTTACTTTTACTGATGCCAATTTCCAGCAGGAAGTATTACAATCAACTGAGCCGGTTTTAGTAGATTTTTGGGCTGCCTGGTGCGGACCATGTAAGATGATTGCTCCTGTTGTAGAAGAATTAGCCGGAGATTTTACCGGAAAAGCTAAAGTGGGAAAACTAAATGTTGATGAATATGGTAGAATTGCTCAACAATATGGTGTAATGAGTATTCCTACCTTAATTCTGTTCAAAAATGGTAAGGAAGCTGGTCGTGTTGTAGGTTTTCGCCCCAAGGCAGAACTAGCAAAAATTATTGAACAAGCGTTATAAATAAAATATCTGTAGGAGCCGTAAAACGGCTCCTATTTTTAATTTTTAGAAAGAAAATCTTTAACAACAGATTATACAGAGATATTATAAACTAGCTAACGGACAGCAGTCACTTAAAAACCTACTTGCCGGTTTTTATGATAATAGGCAGGAATACGTAAAATACTTACCGAATTAAAATTTGACAAATTTTATTCTGAAAAGTTAATGGATTTGCTGTGAATATTTAACCTTAGATATTGGAGGGAATCAAAATATGGGTAATATATTAGTCGATTTACGTAGTGATACTGTAACCAAACCATGTCCTATTATGCGAGAATTAATGGCTAAAGCCGAAGTAGGTGATGATGTTTATGGTGAAGACCCTACAATAAATAAGTTAGAAGAATTGTCTGCTCGTAAATTAAATAAAGAAGCAGCGTTATTTGTAACCAGTGGAACCATGGGAAATCAAATCGCGGTTTTAACCCATACTTCCCGTGGTGACGAAATTATTTTAGAGGCTAGCTCCCATATTTATGCTTTTGAAGTAGGTGGAATTGCCATGATGGCTGGGGTAATGCCTAATACTATTACAGGTAATAACGGAAAAATCTCGCCTGATCAGTTGAGAAAAGCGATAAAACCGGAAAATATTCATTATCCCAAAGCTACTTTGTTGTGTTTGGAGAATACCAGTAATTTTGGGGGAGGTACAGTTACTACCCTAGAAGAAATGGATGAATTAGCTAATATTGCCAAAGGAAATGGGCTTAAAGTTCATATTGATGGTGCAAGAATTTTTAATGCTGCAGTTTATTTAAATATACCTGTAAGTGATTTGGTAAAAAGTGCAGATTCAATAATGTTTTGTTTATCCAAAGGCTTAGGGGCTCCTGTAGGAAGCATGCTGGTAGGTAGTAAAGAATTTATTAATAAAGCAAGAAAATATCGCAAAATGTTAGGTGGAGGATTAAGACAGGCCGGTATTTTGGCAGCTGCCGGTATCTATGCCTTGGAAAACTTAGTTGAAAGACTACAGGAAGACCATAATCTTGCTGGTAAATTAGCTCGGGGTTTATCAGAAATACCTGGTATTAAGGTTAATATCGGTACTGTGCAGACCAACATTGTCATGGCTGATTTAACAAAGTCAGACCTAGATGTAAATAATTTAGTTGAATTATTAAAACAAAAGGGTATATTAGTAAATAGTGTAAATGAGAAAAGGATCAGATTTGTAACCCACCGGGATATAAGTACAGAAAATATAGATTATACCCTGCAAGTTATTAAACAAATTTTAGTTTCTTAAAGAATCTATTAACTATACACCATTAACTATAAACTTTAAAAGGTGATTTTTGTGGATTTATTTACTTCTGTAAAAGAAGAACACATACAAAGAAATGCTCCTTTAGCTGACCGTATGCGACCCAAAACCTTGGATGAAATCATCGGACAAGATGAAATCCTGGCTCAGGGCAAGCTTTTAAGGCGGTCCATTGAGGCAGATCGCTTAAATTCGTTAATTTTTTATGGACCTCCCGGTTGTGGAAAAACAACTATTGCCAGTGTAATTGCTAAAATTACCAGGGGCTATTTTTCTAAATTAAATGCGGTTACTTCAGGTGTACAGGACCTTAGAAAGCTTATTTTAGAAGCTGAAGAAAGATTAGGTATGTATCAACAGCATACAATAGTATTTATTGATGAAATTCACAGGTTTAATAAAAGTCAACAGGATGCTTTACTACCAGCAGTAGAAAAGGGAGTTATTATTTTGATTGGCGCTACTACGGAAAATCCTTATTTTAGTATTAATTCAGCTCTTTTATCAAGATCCTTATTATTTAAATTAAACCCCTTAACAGAAGATGATATAATACTCATATTGAAAAAAAGTATACGGGATAATGAACGAGGCTTAGGAAATTATAACATTAATATTTCTCAAGAAGCTCTAAAGCATTTAGCCCGTTATGCCCAGGGTGATGCTCGAATTGCCTTAAATGGTCTGGAACTTGCTGTGGTTTCTACTCCACCGGATAATAAAGGTGTAAGGGTCATCGATTTAAAAACCGTGGAAGAATCTATTCAAAGACCTGCAATCATGTATGACAAAACAGGTGACCAGCACTATGATGTTATATCTGCTTTCATAAAAAGTATGAGAGGTTCTGACCCCCATGCTACTTTACATTATTTAGCACGTATGTTAGATGCAGGTGAAGACCCTAGGTTTATTGCCAGAAGAATAGTTGTTCATGCTGCAGAAGATGTGGGTCTAGCTGATCCGCAAGCTTTAGTTGTTGCCCAAAGTGCTGCCCAGGCAGTAGATTTTATCGGACTTCCTGAAGGGAGACTGATTTTGGCTGAAGCAGCTCTTTATATTGCTTTAGCTCCAAAAAGTAATTCAGTATTAAAGGGGATAAATGAAGCATTAATGGATATCAAAAAAGGGAAAATTGGAACAGTACCAAAACACCTGAGAGATAATCATTACAAAGGGGCTAAAGAGCTAGGTCATGGAAATGAATATTTATATCCCCACGACTATCCGGATCATTTTGTAAAACAACATTATTTACCTGATATTTTAAAAGATAAAAAGTATTATGTACCATCCCAGGAAGGGCAAGAAAATAAATACATAAAAAAATAATTTTTGAAAATCATAAAAAACCAGAGTAAATTACTCGGAAATTTTAGTTGACCTTGTAAACTTACTATGTTAATCTAACAATAGAAAACCTAGTGAAATACTAGGGAATGAACTTGAGGTGATATTGTGAAATTGTCAACCAAAGGTCGATATGGTGTCAAGGCAATGTTCGACTTAGCCCAAAATTATGGAAGTGGGCCCATTCCATTAAACAGTATTGCCCAGAGAAATAGCATTTCCGAACATTATTTAGAGCAATTGATTGCTGTTTTAAGGAAGGCCGGTTTAGTGAAAAGTGTAAGAGGTGCTCAAGGAGGGTATATTTTAAGTAAATCTCCTGAAGCAATTACTATCGGTGATATTATCAGGGTTTTAGAAGGGCCCATTGCACCTGTTGATTGTGTAAGTGAAGAAGAACCAGAACCCTGTAACAATGCGGAATTTTGCGTGACCCGCAGTATTTGGGCTCGAGTTCGGGATAGTGTTGCCGATGTATTAGATTCTATTACTTTAGCAGATATGCTGGAAGAAGAAAAAAAACGTAGAGATGAAAGTTATATGTATTATATCTAATAAGGAGTGATTATTAATGCGTAGAGTTTATATGGACCATAGTGCTACTACCCCTGTTCGACCAGAAGTAGCACAGGTAGTTACCAAATATTTTACTGAGACTTTTGGTAATGCGTCCAGTGTTCATGCTTTCGGACGGGAAGCCAGAAAAGGCGTTGAGACTGCCCGGGAACAAATTGCTAATTTAATCAAAGCTAAACCGGAAGAGATATTTTTTACCAGTGGCGGTACAGAGGCAGATAATATGGCTATAATTGGTACAGCCCTGGCTAATAAAGATAAAGGAAAACATATTATTACCACGCAAATTGAACACCATGCTGTTTTAGATACATGTAAATACTTAGAAAAACAAGGGTTTGAAGTTACTTATTTACCTGTTGATGCCGAGGCTATGCTTGATATGGAAACCCTAAAAAAAGCTATTCGTAAGGATACAATTTTAATAACAATCATGCATGTGAATAATGAAGTAGGTACTATTTTACCAATAAAAGAAATAGGAGCTATTGCCAAAGAAAATAATATTCTATTTCATGTTGATGCTGTCCAGAGTTTTGGGAAATTACCAATTGATGTTAATCAAATGAATATTGATATGCTTTCTGCTTCTGGTCATAAAATATATGCTCCGAAAGGTATTGGGTGTTTGTTTTTACGCAAAGGTACCAAACTTTCCCCTATCATGTTTGGTGGGGCCCAGGAACGGAAACGTCGTCCTGGAACAGAAAACGTACCGGGAATAGTTGGTTTTGGTCTAGCTGCTGAATTAGCCGGCAAAGAAATGGAAGAAGAGAATAAACGCTTAACAAAATTAAGAGACAAGCTTATTGATGGTATTTTAGAAAAAATTCCCGAATCCCAACTTAATGGCCATCGAACCCAACGTTTGCCTGGAAATGTTAATGTAAGTTTACGTTATATTGAAGGAGAAAGCTTGTTATTAATGTTAGACTTGAAAGGCATTGCCGCCTCTAGTGGTTCGGCATGTACTTCAGGGTCTTTGGATCCTTCGCATGTTTTAATGGCTATGGGTATCTGTCATGAAATTGCCCATGGATCTTTACGGCTGACTTTAGGAAAAATTAATACTGAAGAAGATATTGATTATGTTTTAGAAGTTCTTCCGGAAATAGTTGAAAAATTAAGGGAGATGTCACCTCTTTATAATTCCATAAAATTAGAGAGAAGAGAGGAGTGTTCTAAATGTACACTGACAAAGTAATGGATCATTTTACAAACCCCAGGAATGTTGGTGAATTGGATAATGCTAATGGAATTGGTGAAGTAGGAAATGCTAAATGTGGGGACATTATGCGCATTTATTTAGATGTACAGGACAATATTATAAAAGATATAAAATTTAAAACTTTTGGCTGTGGTGCCGCTATTGCTACCAGTAGCATGGTTACAGAAATGGTAAAAGGAAAAAGTATAGATGAAGCTTTAAAAATAACTAATAAAGCTGTAGCGGAAGCATTAGGTGGTTTACCACCTGCCAAAATGCATTGTTCAAATCTTGCTGCTGATGCTTTACACAAGGCTATAGAAGATTATAAGAATAATAATAGTTAATAGTTCATTGTTAATAGGTATTAGACTCAGACCTAGACTAGTCACTAGCCTCTAGTCACTAGTCACTAACCTGATGAGTTGACTATATTTGTAAGGGTTGGTGTATTTAATGTCCAATAAAGGTACGGTAGTAGTTGGTATGAGCGGGGGTGTAGATAGCTCAGTTACTGCCTACTTATTAAAAGAACAAGGTTATAATGTTATCGGAGTAACCATGCAAATCTGGCCTATAGATCAGGAAACTGAGAATGTGGGTGGTTGTTGTTCTCTTTCTGCTGTTAATGATGCTCGGAGGGTAGCGGATAAATTGGATATCCCTTTTTATGTCATGAATTTTAGGGATTTATTTGAAATAGAAGTAATTGATTATTTTACCAGTGAGTACCTACAAGGTAGAACTCCTAATCCGTGTATTGCCTGTAATAAAAAAATAAAATTCGAGGGATTTTTAAATAAAGCCAGGGCATTAGGGGCAGATTTTATTGCTACAGGGCATTATGCTAAACTGTTTTATGATAAAAGTAGAAGTAGATATGTTTTAAAAAAAGCGGATGATAAAACAAAAGATCAAACATATGCCCTATACAACTTTACTCAAGAACAAATGGCTTATACCCTTTTACCTTTAGGCAATTATACCAAGCCTCGAATAAGAAAAATTGCTGCTCAATTAGAACTAAGGGTAGCCAATAAACCTGATAGTCAGGAAATTTGTTTTGTTACTGATAATAATTATAAAAATTTTATTGAAAATAGAGTTGGTGTCCAAAAATTTAAACCAGGACCCATTATAGATACTAAAGGTAATGAAGTAGGGACTCATAAAGGTTTAGCCAATTATACTGTTGGTCAGCGAAAGGGTTTAGGATTAGCTTTGGGATATCCTGTCTATGTTGTTAGGATAGATACTGAAAATAATGTATTGATTGTAGGTAGGGACGAAGAGGTATTCCAAAAAAATCTAATATCCGGTGAAAATAATTTCATTCTATTTGATGATTTACAGGAAGAAATGGAAGTAGAAGCTAAAATACGTTATTCTGCCCATCCTGCTAAAGCAAAAATAAAGCCTTGGGAGAAAGGACAAATTTTAGTAGAATTTGAGGAGCCTCAGCGGGCAATTACACCCGGTCAGGCGGTAGTTTATTATCGAGGTGATTATGTTGTAGGCGGTGGGACAATAATGAAAGGTTTTTGACATGCGCTTTGCGCATGTTTTCTTTTTTTTTGGCAATAATATAATACAACAGATAAAAGGAGGTTAGGAATGCTTCGGAAAGCTTCTGATTTAATAAATTTACCCGTTATTAACCTAACCTCGGGAAGTCAGGTGGCTAAAGTCAAAGATCTTGTTTTAAATGCTGATGATGATTCTTTACTTGGTTTTATTTGTGATAACAATACGTATTTACCATTAAAAGCAATAAAAACCTTGGGAAAGGATGCGGTTGTTGTAGAGGTCGATAATATAGATGGAATCTTGGAACCATTTAAGACTCCCATAAATGCTCCCCTTTTTTTACCCGAATATCTTATTGGAACACCTATTATAACCGAAAATGGTAAAAATATTGGTACAGTTGGGGATATTTTAATAGCAGAAGATACCTGTAAAATCGAAGGTTATGAGATATCAGATGGTTTATTAAAGGATTTGGTAGCGGGTAGAAGTATAATCTCTATTCCCCAGGTTATCACTTATGGTGAAGATGCAGTTGTAATTAAAGAACAGTAAGGAGTGATGGAATTATGCCAAATTGTCCAATTTGTAACAGTAGGGCAGTAGGTCGAGTGGGTACAGATCAATTCTATTGCTGGGATTGTTTTGTAGAATACAGCAATATGGGTGACCAAGTACGTATTTATGATATAGCAGAGGATGGTTCTCTGGAAGAATTAGAGATGGCTGATATAGATGCCTCTTTGATTTAGGAAAGGAGGTGAAATATGTGCGGCGTTTTTTTAACGGAATCTTGGTTGGGAGTTTAATAGGTGGAATGTTAGGTTTAATGCTTAATGGTAATATGAAGCCGCAGCAAAAAAAACTTTTAGGTAGAACAAAGAAATTTTCTGATAGAGCTACTAAAGTAGTGGGAGATGTTTCTAAAGAAGTAACTAAATTCATGAAGAGAAAAAAAGCAGCTAATGCTGCTTTTTTTAGCCTTAAAAAGGTATAATTTTTCCAAAACCAAGTTTTCTTGAGATAAACCGGGATTGAAATGGGGTTTTTAAAATGATAAAAAATGATAATAGTAAAATTGTGCGTGTTATCATCCTTACTATCCTGGCTATTTTATTTATCTATTTTCTTATTTTAATTTTTCCCATAACTACCCCCTTTTTTATTGCTTTTTTTTTGGCATATTTATTAGATCCTTTAGTTGATTTTTTTGAACAAAAAGGTATTGGAAGGACTTGGGGTATCTTAATTATCTATGTTACTCTGATTAGCTTGATCTCTGCAGGTATTTTTTATGGTTTACCAAAAATAATTACGGAACTTAACAAGTTTGCCGATACCATACCCATTTATGCCAAACAGGTGCAGGAATATATCAAAGCTTTTCAAAAAAATTACAGTAAAGTAAATATTCCTGAAAGTATTAGGATAATTACTGATGATACTATTAAACAGGTAGAAAATTATCTTATTCAAATAGTTAGAAGTGTAGCCCAGGGTTTTGTTAATTTTTTTACTAAAATATTTGATATTATTTTAGCTCCTATTTTAACATTTTATTTATTAAAAGATTTTGATGCAATTAAAGAATGGTTTTTAAACTTAATACCTGCTGCCCATCGCAAAGACCTGATGTATCTGGGCCAGCAAATGGATAGAGTTTTAAAAAGTTTTTTAAGAGGACATCTAATTGTAGCAGTATTAGTTGGAGGATTAACAGCTATAGGTTTATCCCTGGTTGGTATGGAATTTGCCCTTGTCTTAGGCTTAGTTGCAGGAGTATTTAATATTATTCCTTATTTTGGTCCTTTATTTGGTATTATACCGGCGGTTGCTTTGGCTTTACTCCAATCGAAAAAAATGGCTATCTATGTTTTTTTAATAATGGTAGGAATACAACAACTGGAAGGAAATATTATTTCCCCCAAAATACTTGGAAAAAGTATTGGCTTACACCCTTTAATGATTATCCTAGTATTATTAGCAGGAGGGCACATATTTGGTATTTTGGGAATGATTTTAGCCGTTCCATTCACAGGTATTCTAAAAGTGTTGATTGGTTTTATATTGAAGAAAACAATGGAGTTATGATGGTTTGACAATTAAAAATTAACTTTGTATAATTAAATCGTCAAATTACATAAATTAATTCTTTGAAGGATCAGATGAATTTAGTTTACGCCCCCAGAGAGGGAAGAATAGCTGGAATCTTCCTGGTATTGCTGAATTCAGGCCCATCCGGAGAATTCCGAGAAATTGGACGGTTTGCTACCGTTATCAAGCTAAGTCTAAAAAGGCTTACGAGGTGATCAGCAAATAGCTGATTAACAGGGTGGTACCGCGAGGTTCTCCTCGTCCCTGCATGGGACGGGGAGTTTTTTTCTACATTTATTTTAGGGAGGTTTAGAAATGCTTACCGGAAAAGAATTAAGAAGTAAATTTATTAAGTATTTTGAAAGTAAAGGGCATACCCATGTTAAAAGCTCTTCTTTAGTACCTTATAATGATCCTACTTTATTATTTACTAATGCGGGAATGAACCAGTTTAAAGATGTATTTCTTGGATTAGAAAAAAGACATTATATCCGTGCCGTTACTTCCCAAAAATGTGTGAGAGCTGGTGGAAAACACAATGATCTAGATACAGTAGGTAGAACAGCTAGGCATCATACTTTTTTTGAAATGCTTGGTAATTTTTCATTTGGTGATTATTTCAAAAGGGATGCAATTACCTATGCCTGGGAATTCTTGACTAAAGAGATAGGTTTACCGGAGGACAAGCTTTTTGTAACCATTTATCAAGATGATGATGAAGCATATGAACTTTGGCAAGAATTGACACCAGTACCTAAAGAAAGGATAATCCGATTAGGAGAAAAGGATAATTTCTGGGCTATGGGGGATACAGGTCCTTGTGGACCCTGTAGTGAAATCTTAATTGATAGAGGAGAAGCTAAAAAGTGTGATGCCCCTATATGTGCTATTGGTGAATGTGACTGTGACCGTTGGTTAGAAATATGGAATTTAGTTTTCATGCAATACAATAGAGATGATAATGGTAAGATAACTCCTCTACCGAGGCCTAGCATTGATACTGGTATGGGGCTAGAACGGATTACTTCTGTTGTGCAAAATGTTGATAGTAATTATGATACGGATTTGATTAAACCATTGATTTTAGAGGTGGAAAAAATAAGTGGAAAACAGTACCAGCCAGATCATCGAGGTTTTCCATTTCGGGTTATTGCTGATCATGCCCGTTCCTGCACTTTCTTGATCAGCGATGGTATACTTCCCAGTAATGAAGGCAGAGGTTATGTTTTAAGAAGGATCCTGCGAAGAGCAGTTCGTTTCGGTAAGGTTTTAGGTATAGATAAACCATTTCTTTATTTACTAAGTCCTGTTGTTAAAGATTTAATGATTGATACCTATCCCGAATTAGAGGAAAATTTAGATTATATACAAAAGGTTATCAGGATAGAAGAAGAACGATTCCAGGAAACTCTCAATGAAGGTATAAAACTTGTTAATGAAATTATAGCAAGAATTAAAAAAGATGGACGTTCCGTAATTTCCGGAGATGAAGCATTTACCCTTTATGATACTTATGGTTTCCCTCTTGACTTGACAGAAGATATAGCAGAAGAAGAAGGATTAACTGTAGATAAAGATGGCTTTAATAAAGCAATGGAAGAACAAAGGGAAAGAGCAAGAAAGGCTCAAAAAGATGTTAGAGCCTGGGATTTAGCTCTAATTGTAACGGAACAGTTGGGAAATCTTCCTAAATCAGAATTTGTAGGCTATGATACCTTACAAACTGAAAGTATAATACTGGGAATCATCCAAGATGGTAAACGAGTTTCTCAAGTAGGTGAAGATAGCCATGTTTTCGTAGTCTTAAATAAAACACCTTTTTATCCTGAAGGTGGAGGACAAATTGCCGATACAGGTTTAATTATCGCAGGCAATGGTCAAATTAAAGTAGAAAAAACAATTAAACTTCCCGATGGAAAGATTGTTCATGAAGGTAAGGTAAAAGGTATAATTACTGAAGGAGAAAATGTTAAGGCAGAAGTTACCACTGAAATTAGAAAAGCTATTGCCCGTAATCATACTGCAACTCATTTACTTCATAAAGCTTTAAAGGAAATTCTGGGAGATCATGTTAACCAGGCCGGTTCCTTAGTCGAACCTAATCGTTTGCGTTTTGATTTTTCACATTTTAATGCAGTATCGCAGGAAGAATTAGAGCAAATAGAAAATAAAGTTAATAGGGAAATATTAAATGCCCATCAAGTATATAGTTTTGAAACTAGTTTGGATGAGGCAAAAAAACGGGGTGCAATTGCTTTATTCGGAGAAAAATATGGTGAAAAAGTACGCTGTATTCAAGCGGGAAGCTTTAGTATTGAGTTATGTGGAGGGACTCATGTTGCCAATACCAGTGAAATAGGAATTTTTAAAATTGTCAGTGAAGGAGCAGTTGCTGCCGGAATAAGAAGGATTGAAGGGGTAACAGGTACTAGTGCTCTGGAACTAATTAAATCTCAAGAAAAACAATTGGAGACAGCTGCCGGTTTATTAAAAGTTAATCCCAAAGATTTAGTATTACGGATAGAACAATTATTATCTCAGCTAAAAGAAAATGAAAAGGAATTAGAAAAATTAAAAAACCAAGTTTCTAAACAACAAGTAGATGAATTATTAAATAAAGTCATAGAAATAAATGGTGTTAAATTATTAGCAACGGAAGTAAAGGCATTAGATATGGATAACTTACGGTCTTTAGCTGATATGTTTAGAGATAAGCTGGGTTCTGGTTTAGTAGTCCTAGGGTCTAAAAACGAAGCTAAAGTAAATCTAGTAGCTGCTGCCACCAAAGATGTAGTCGGCAAAGGAATACATGCTGGAAATATCATTCGAGAAGTTGCTAAAAAAACAGGTGGCGGTGGGGGAGGTCGTCCAGATATGGCTCAAGCCGGAGGGAAAAATCCTGAACAATTAGAAGCTGCCTTAAAATATGTAGTAAACCTTGTCAAAGAACAACTACAATAATAACTTTTTGGTTATACTTTAAAGGATATTTCGATTTTATAGAGAATAATTATATACTAAATATATTAAATAATGTAAATTAGATTACAAGGGAGTGATCTGGATGTCTGTAGACCTAGATCGAACCATGTATTTTAAAATTAAAAATGATGAAGATATTCAAGCTAAAGATATTTTATTAAATGTTTATGAAGCTTTAAAAGAAAAAGGTTATAATCCTATTAATCAGATTGTTGGTTATTTACTTTCCGGTGATCCAGCATACATTACTAGCTATAAAGATGCCCGTAATCTTATAAGAAAATTAGAACGGGATGAACTTTTGGAAGAGCTGGTTAAAAGCTACTTAAATACTGACCAATTTTAAAGCCCCGCCTTTAGGTGGGGCTTTAACTTGAATTTACTAGCCACTAATAATTAGTTACTAAACGGAACAGGTGAAGTATTATGAAATATTATAATTTAGGAAATACAGATTTAAAGGTATCAAAGTTATGTTTTGGTGCTTTAACCATTGGTCCTTTACAAACAAATTTACCAGTTGAAGTAGGTTCGAAGGTGATAGAGCATGCAGTTAACCTGGGGGTTAATTTCATTGATACTGCAGAACTATACGATACTTATGAATATATAAAAAAGGCATTAAGAAATACTCAAAAGGACTTAATTGTAGCAACCAAATCTTATAGTTATAATCGAGAATTAATGGCAAAAAGTCTGGAAAAAGCACGGAAGGAATTAGATAAAGATGTAATTGATATTTTCCTTTTACATGAACAGGAAAGTATACTAACAGTTAAGGGCCATTGGGATGCGGTAGAGTATTTAATGGACTCTAAAGCAAAAGGAATAGTAAAGGCCATTGGTTTATCAACACATACTATTAAGGGAGTAGAGGCAGCAATACAATTTCCGGAGCTGGAAATAATACACCCTATTGTTAACTACCAGGGATTGGGAATTTTGGATGGAGACATCAATGAAATGCTGGCTTTACTAAAGAAAGCCAAAGAAATGGGTAAAGGAATATATGGTATGAAACCTATTGGAGGAGGAAATTTAATAGGAGATGTTAATAAAGCTTTAACCTGGGCTTTTAGTAGGCCAGAATTAGATGCAGTAGCCGTTGGTATGCAATCTTTTTCAGAAGTTAATATTAATATTGCCTTACTGGTAGGAAAAAATCCAGATTATGAAGATTTATTAACTGTTAAAAAGAAAAGAAGAACATTACATATAGAAAAATATTGTGAAGGTTGTGGTCAATGTATAGACAAGTGTTTTCAAAATGCATTACAGTTAAGTAATGGACAGGTTCAAGTAAATAACGAAAAATGTTTATTTTGTGGTTATTGTGGAGCGGCCTGCCCCAATTTTGCAATTAAGATAATATAAAAATTGAAATTAAATCTATAGCTCATAGATATTATGTAGAAAAATGATACAGTTATTATAGTAAGTAAGGAATTATAAAGCAAAATCTTTCAAATAATTTCAGGGATGGTGTTTTTAAGATGCGGGTAATGGCTTTAGATATTGGTGATAAACGGATTGGTATAGCTCTTAGTGATCCTTTAAAAATAACTGCGCAAGGCCTAACAACATTAAACCGGATAACTTTGGAAAAGGATATTGGATATATCTGTGACCTATTAAACCAGTATGAAGTTTCTGAATTGGTGGTTGGACTTCCTAAAAATATGAACGGTACAATAGGACCACAAGTGGAAAAAGTAAAAGAATTTGTAAATAGTTTGCTTCAAAAAAAACAGATAAAAGTAAGTTATGTGGATGAAAGGTTAAGTACTGTTACAGCGGAAAGAACCTTAATAGCAGGTGATTTGTCAAGAAAAAAACGTAAAAATTTTGTTGATAAACTAGCAGCTACCGTAATTTTACAAAGTTATTTAGACCGTGTTAAATAGTATTTTTTTTGGATATAATGGTAAAGGGGAAAAAAGTTGACAAACCTTACCAATAGACGTTAAAATGGCAATAGTTTGAGAAAAGAGGTGTTTGAATGGATAATAAAAAATGCTGTAATGACAATCATGAACACGAACATGAAGAAATAGGAATCGTTACTTTGGTTGATGAAGAAGGAAAGGAGCATGATTTTGCTTTTGTTGATTCAATAGAATTAGAAGGTGAACAATATGCAATCCTTTCCCCCATCGCAGAAGATGATGAGGAGTCTGATGAAGCGATTATTTTAAAAATCGGTAAGGACGAAAATGGCGACGATATTTTGTACGATATTGAAGATGATGAAGAATGGGAAAAAGTTGCCGATGCCTGGCAGGAACTGATAGAATCGGAAGAATGAGACAAAAACCACCAGTTTATACTTTAATACTGGTGGTTTTTTTGTGCTTTTTTTATTTTATAAGAATATATTTTAATGTTAAGCAGATAAAATGGAGGATATTTATGAAGAAAATAGTTATCTTCATTCTTTGCTTTTCTTTTATAATTCCATTTTTTTCTCCTCCAGAAAACCCCGTTTTTATCGACGGGGTTACCATCCATGGATATGATGTTTCTGGTTTAACAAAAGATCAGGCTAGGGAAAAACTTTCACCATATCTTAAGGAGATTTTAAAACAAGAAATAATTTTAACAGCCCCTGAAAATAAACAAATTTGGATAACGACATATCAAGATATGGGTATCAAACTAAATTTGGAAGAAGCAATAGATGAAGGGTTAGTTATTGGTAATAAAGGTTTTATTTTTAAACGCTGGTGGGAAATTATTAAGGTTAGAAAAGAAAAATATAATATTCCACTAAAAATAAAAATAGAAGATGAGATAGCTATCAAGGAAATAGAAAAACTAACAACAAGCTTGGTGAAAAAACCTAAAGATGCAAAGTTAGTGATAACACCCGATAATAAAGTAACAATTAGACCAGATATTTCCGGTGTAGGCATTGATATTAACAGAATGATAAATAATTTAAAACAAAATATTAAATTACAAGGACCCATCAGTATAAAAGTATTGACGAGGGAGGTTAAAGCAAAAACCACCGCCCAAAGTCTTAAAGAATTAAAAATTGAATTTCTTCTCGGTCAATTTACTACGTGGTATAATCCCAGAAAAAAAAATCGTGCTGAAAATATTAGAAAAGCAGCCCAGGCTTTAGATAATTTTATGTTACCTCCCCAAAAGGAATTTTCGTTTAATGCTATTGTTGGTCCTAGAACAAAGGAGGCAGGCTATAATGAAGCACCTATCATTCTCAATAACAGATTTACTCAAGGGTTAGGGGGAGGTGTATGTCAGGTTTCTTCAACCCTCTATAATGTACTATTACGGGGGAATATTACGGTCACTGAACGACATCCCCATTCATTACCTGTTCATTATGTACCAAAGGGTATGGACGCTGCAGTAGTTTACGGGTTTAAAGATTTAAAATTTATCAATAATACTAAGGGCTACATTTTAATTAAAACATATGTAGGTCAGGGATCACTTACCATTAAATTATTTGGGCCTAAAAAAGATGATAATGAAGTTGAATTGTTAAGTATTGTAGAAAAAACAATTTTGCCCAAAACAATCGTGAAATCCAGGCCAGACTTATTAACAGGCCAGGTTATAGTTAAACAGCATGGAGAAGAAGGATATATTGTCAGGGTAGAAAGAATAATTAGAGACAAAAACAAGAATGTTTTGGTTCATGAACTGTTAACCAGGGATTATTATCCGCCGGTTGATAAAGTGATTTTTACCTCTTCGAATTAAAGGGCGTTGAAAAGTAACGCCCTTTTTACTTTAATTCCTTGGATTATCAAAATTATTTACGTATTTTAATATGAATATAGTTTTGGATTTTTCAAGTACCTTGTTTTCTATACTTTTGAATGCATATTATTAAATAATTTAATATAGGCAAGCTTTATTAGGTATGGAAGTACTTTAGAAACTTTTTAGTATTCGAAATGTATATTTGCTGAGCATAGATTTTGTCGTTTTTATATAGTATAATTATTTATCATAAGAAAAAGGGGAGTAGTGATGAATATCAATGCTCAGCGAATTACTAGTAAACCAAAAAGAATATTAGTCCTCCTAGCTACCCTTTTTTTATTGATTCTTTTAGTAGGGTTATTAATACTTAATAATCTATTTGGACCTTATAAACCTGGTAGTAAAGAAGAACAAGATATAATTATAAAACAAGGTTTTTCTACTTCGGCAATTGCCAAGATATTAGCAAATGAAAAAATAATCAAGAATCCCAAGCTTTTTCAATTATATGTTCGCTTGAATAAAATGGACAGTAAGCTAAAGGCCGGTGAATATACTTTAAGTCCGGGTATGTCTATGGAAGAAATCACGGACAAGCTTATAAAAGGTCAGGTTATTACTTATAAATTTACAATACCTGAGGGATATACCCTAAAACAAATTTGTCAGGTGCTTGTCAATAGAAAGCTTGTGGATGAAGAAGAATTTTGGCGCGTAGTTAGAGAAGAAACTTTTCCTGAATTTACTTTCCTGGAAGGTATTCCTAAAGACGAAAAACGCTTGGAAGGTTATTTATTTCCTGATACTTATGTTATTCCAAAAGGTATATCAGCAAAAGGAATTATAGAGATGATGCTCGAGCGTTTCCAACAGGTATATGCTCAATTACCTCCCAATACTACCAATCTAAGTAAAAGGGAAGTAGTAATCCTTGCTTCTATGGTTGAATTAGAATCTTTAGTGGATAAGGATAGACCCTTGATTGCTTCTGTTTTTTTAAATAGGTTAAAAATAGGTATGAAGCTGGATAGTGATGCAACTTTACAGTATGTTTTTCCTGAAAGGAAAAGCAGGGTTTTATATAGTGATTTGGAAATTGATTCACCTTATAATACTTACAGGAACAAAGGTTTACCACCTGGTCCTATTGGTAGTCCCGGTAAAGCCTCTTTAGAGGCAGTACATCAACCGGCTAAGACTAAATTTTTATACTTTGTGGCAAGAAAAGATGGAAGTGGGGAACATGTATTTGCTAGAACACATGACCAACATATAGAAAACAAAAAAAAATTAGGCTATTAATTTATCTTAATTTAGGTATAATATGGATAGGGGTGGCTAGGAGTCACCCTTTAATATTTATTAATTTTGAGTGGATGGTGTATTGATGAAAGATGTTTTAGATAACAACTTGCAGTTTTTTCTAAAATCATTATTACCGGAAAGGGATAAGTTATTAATTGAAATAGAAAAGTATGCACAAGAACATCATATTTCCATAGTTGAACCAGAAGTGGGGCAACTGTTAAACCTTTTAGTTAATATTGTTAAACCAAAAAAAATTTTGGAAATAGGTACAGCTGTTGGCTATTCTACTATCTGGATGGCTAGAGGTATTGAATCAGATGCACGAATTACGACTATTGAATTGTTACCGAAAAGATTTGAAAAAGCTTTAGAAAATTTTAAAAAAGCAGCTGTTATTGATAAAATTCAAGGGATAAATGGAGATGCTAAAGATGTAGTTTTTCAATTAGCGGATATCTATGATTTTATATTTTTAGATGCGGCCAAAGGTCAATACCCAGAGTTCCTTAATTTAACACACAGGCTCTTAAAACCAGGTGGTCTTTTAGTTGCCGATAATGTTTTATTAAATGGTTGGGTAGTAGATTTAAAATATCCGGAAAGACGTAAGAAAACCATGGTTTATCGGATGAGAAATTTTTTAGAAGACTTAAAAAATCAGGATGATTTTGTAAGTAGTATAATTCCACTGGGCGATGGAGTTGTCCTTATTTGGAAAAAAGGGTGATAGAGATGAAAAAACCAGAACTATTAGCTCCTGCAGGAAATCTGGAAAAACTAAAATTTGCTGTAATTTATGGGGCAGATGCAGTTTATCTAGGTGGAAAAAATTTTGGGCTAAGGGCTTTTGCAGGAAATTTTGAGCTGGACCAAATAAATGAAGGAGTTAAATTTGCCCACCGTCATGGGGTTAAAGTATACATTACAGTAAATATTTTTCCCCATAATGAGGATTTAAAGGGCTTACCTCAGTATCTGGAGGAACTGCAGAAAATTAACGTTGATGCCATTATTTGTTCTGATCCGGGAGTAATTAAAATTGCTAAAGAAACCACACCTCTTTTACCTATTCATTTAAGTACCCAGGCTAATAATGTTAACTGGGCCAGTGCTCAATTTTGGTCTGAACAGGGAGTCGAGAGAATAGTAATGGCCCGAGAGCTTTCCTTAGAAGAAATAATAGAGATTAAGAAAAGGGTAGCGGTAGAAATAGAAACTTTTATCCACGGGGCTATGTGTATTTCCTATTCAGGGCGTTGTTTATTAAGTAACTATATGGCTGATAGAGATGCCAATAGAGGTGAATGTGCCCAGGCTTGCCGGTGGAATTATAATTTAGTTGAAGAAAAAAGACCTGGTAAATATTACCCCATAATTGAAGATGAACGGGGAACCTATGTCTTTAATTCCCAGGACTTATGTTTATTTGAGCATATGAAATTACTTATAGATGCAGGTATTGATAGTTTTAAAATTGAAGGTAGGATGAAGAGTGTTTATTATGTGGCTACTGTTGTTAGGGCCTATCGTAAAATAATTGATTATTATTTTTCTGAACAGAAACAACATTTTAATATTAATTACTGGCGGGAAGAATTGGAAAAAGTTAGTCACAGGCCATATACTACAGGATTTTACTTTGGCAAACCTGAGGACAGTGCTGCTACTTTGGAAAGCTCAAATTATATCAGACCATATGATTTTGTAGGTGTTGTTCTTGATTATGAGGAGACTACAGGAATTGCTACAATTGAACAAAGGAATCGATTTCATATAGGGGAACGAATTGAATTTTTTGGTCCCCACGGCAACGATTTTAGCCAAGTTATTACGGAAATTGTCGATGAGGAAGGTAATTACTTAGAAACTGCTCCCCATCCTAGACAAATCTTAAAAATTCCTGTCAAACAAAGGGTATTTTCTTTTGATTTGCTAAGAAGGGAAAAAATTGATGAATAATGATTTAAAGTTGAAAATAGAAATAAATCCTTATGATATTGCCTTTTTTACTAAGATATTTGAAGGTTATGATGGCTTAGCCGTTGTTAGTACAATAAATCCTAAGGAAGGCTTAATAATATTAACGGTAACATCTGAGACAAAAAATGATGTAATAGAAATTTTAAATAACTTTCCTAAAAAAATAAATTTTAAATAATAAATTTTCAGTAACTGAAACGGGCCCTGCCCGTATTTTTTTATTATGTATTTTTGTTTAGAATTCTTTAATCATGTGTATATTATTTTTTGTAAACATTATGAAGTACTAAGGAGGTTTGTAATATGGAAAAATGGGTTTGCACTGTTTGTGGTTATGTATATGATCCGCAAGTTGGTGATCCTGAAAATGGAGTAGAACCGGGAACTGCTTTTGAAGACATAAATGAGGATTGGGTCTGCCCTGATTGTGGTGTAGGAAAAGATATGTTTGAAAAGGAAGAATAAAAACAATTTAGGAGGAGTTGTTTTTCTTGAAAAATTTAAAAGGCACAAAAACAGAAAAAAATTTATGGGAATCTTTTGCCGGGGAATCTCAAGCCCGAAATAAATATACATATTGGGCTAGTGTTGCTAAAAAAGAAGGTTATGAACAAATAGCTGCTATTTTTTTAGATACTGCCGATAATGAAAAAGAACATGCTAAAAGAGCATTTAAATTTCTAAATGGTATAGGTACTACTACTGAAAATCTTGAAGCGGCAGCAAATGGAGAAAATTATGAATGGACCGATATGTATAAACGGATGGAAAAAGAAGCCAGGGAAGAAGGTTTTGAAGAAATAGCTGACTTTTTCCATGAAGTAGCTGAGGTTGAAGAAGAACATGAAAAAAGATATAGAGCCTTACTAGAAAATATCAAAAATGACCGTGTTTTTAAACGGGATGAAGAAGTGAAATGGCACTGCCGGAATTGTGGCTATATTCATACTGGTAAAGAAGCTCCTGAAGAATGCCCGGCTTGTGCTCACCCTAAAGCATTTTACGAATTATTAGCAGAAAATTATTGAAAATAAGCCCTTAAAATTAGGGCTTATTTTTAGTTTATATTAAAAAAAATTAGGTAAGTATATAGATTATCAGTCAAATTATTTTGGAGGGTAATCATGCCCAAAAGACTAGTATTCTTAATAGTAATTTTTTCATTATTATTTCTAGGTATAACAAGCAAAGCTTTTTATGAACAAATAATTATGGGTCCTACTTATGCCATTAAATCACTTGAAATAAGGACCAAACAGTTTCCTGCTGAAGAATATATCAGAGGAGATATTTTAGATCGAAATGGTATTTCCCTAACAGATGCTGCTTTTAGGCCAACTATTATTTTATTTCCTAAACTTATTACCAATGTTGATAAGTTATTAGAAAAAATAAGAGCAGAAATACCTCAATTAAACATAAATGCTAAAGAAATCAAACCCCAATATAGAAATGGAAAAAAAATATATCCAGAGCCTTTTATTATCAGGGTTGGAGAAGATAATGATATTTTAATAAAAATAAGTTCTTGGAATGAACCGGGTCTAGTTGTCTTACCTTATAAAACAAGATATGGAAATAATTCTCTGGCTGTCCATTTAATTGGCTATATGGGTTATAAAAACCATTCCTATGAGCCTCAAGGTATGATGGGAATTGAAGCTAAATTTGAAGAGATTCTTAAAGGTGATCGGCCAGAAAAAATAATAACACCTATTACTGATGCTCGTAACAATATCCTTGAAGGATTAGGCTATAGAATATTAGACCTGGGACGAGATGAACAAAGAAGTGATGTGATATTATCTATTGATAGCAGAATACAGAAAATTGTAGAACAAGTAATGGATGAAAAGGGTATTATTAAAGGTGGAGTAGTAGTATTAGACATTGATAGTGGACAGATTTTAGCTGGTGCCAGTAGACCAATTTATGATCAAAATGATTTAGATAACACTATGGGATTTGATGACAATCAAGTGGAAAGGATTATTGACTATAAGGTTTATCCCGGTTCAATATTTAAAATTCTTACTGCAGTAGCGGCATTAGAAGAAGGTATAGTTACTCCTGAAACAAAGTTTTATTGCACAGGATCTTCTCCCGATTTTCGGGTTAAGTGTCCTAGGGCCCATGGTGAACTTACTTTTTCTGAAGCTATGGAACAATCCTGTAATGTGACATTTGTCCAGGTAGGACTGAGTTTGGGAAGGGAAAAATTGGAAAAATATATTATTGAAAAGTTTGGAATCCATCCTATAAAAAATAAGTCATTAGATTCTCCTGAGGCAAGAGCTCACGGAATTATTGGACAAGTTATTTTTGAAGTAAGTCCCCTGGAAATGGCTAATATAATTGCAACTGTGGCCCGTGATGGTTACCATCAGGAACTTTTAGACCCCTGGAAAACCCGTTTAGTGAAAGCAGTAAAAACTGGAGATAAGATTGAAAATTATGCTGAGATTCCTAAATACAGTCAATTATACAGCAAAAATACTGCCCAACAATTAAAAGCTATTTTAACTGCTACCAACCAACGGGGTTCAGGAAAAAAAGCCTGGATAGAAGGTTATGGTTCGGCAGGAAAAACCGGGACTCCACAAGTTAATGGTCTTGGTGAATATATGGCTTGGTATACGGGATATGCTCCCCTTGATAAACCAAAATATGCAATAGCCGTTTTAATAGAAAAGATTGATGGTCTTAATGAAAGTGATCTCCAGGGTGGTACTCATGCCGGCCCGGTGTTTAAGGAGATAATAGAGCGGATTATAAAGTTAGAAGAGCGTTGAAAAGCTTAATGTCAATTATTTGCATTAGCTCTAAATCTATAGCAAAGATTTAAAAATAATTGATTAAAAAAATCTAAATTTAAGTAACTACCCTTGACAAAACTTTTATTTTGTTTTATAAAAAACTTTGTGTAGACATACTAGTGGAGGTGAATAAAATGCCTACCTATGATTACCGATGTGAGCAATGTGGAAAATTCCAAATTACACAAGGTATTAAAGAAGAACCTTTAAAACAATGTCCAACATGTGGAAAACCAGTAAATAGGTTAATAGGAAAAAATGTTAATATTATCTTAAAAGGTTCTGGTTTCTATTCCACAGATAATAGAAATAGTTCTTCAGAGAATAAGGCTGAAAGCAGTGAGAGTAAAGCCAGCTAATTTGAAAAGACGGGAAAATCCCGTCTTTTTATTTTTTATCTATAAATTATTTCAGGACATGCACAAATTCTAATCCGATACATATGATTTACAATGAGTCATTATAATATTGGAGGTGGATTTTTTTTATGTCAATAGATTATCTTACTACATTTACTGCCACCTTAATACGCAATATCCTCCTTTTAATATCATACATTACAAATAATGCCTTCCCTCAACCTTTATCCGAAGAAGATGAAAGTAAATATTTAGAGCTTTTTAGAAATGGAGATGAAGAAGCAAGAAATGTTTTGATTAAACACAACTTGCGCTTAGTTGCTCATATTACCAAAAAATTTGATGGTACCAATGAAGATACTGATGATTTAATATCTATTGGAACAATCGGTTTGATAAAGGGTATTAATACTTTTGATTCTGAAAAAGGAACCAAGTTGGCCACCTATGCAGCTCGCTGTATTGAAAATGAGATTCTCATGCATTTAAGAGCTATTAAAAAGAATCGGGGTGAAGTATCACTATATGATCCTATCGGTGTGGATAAAGAGGGAAATGA
>JASKKI010000088.1 GCA_030154225.1 Clostridia bacterium
AAATTATTTAGTTTTTGCAGGAATTAATTTTGTATATAGAGAACAATTTTTGTAAAAGTTGTAAGTTGTAATTTACTTGATTTAGAAACTGTAATAACTACCAAGGAGGTTCATACTTTGTTTAGTCCAATAAAAAAAGATCCTACCAGTGTTTATGAAAAAATATTAAAAGAATTAACTTCTGCAATTATGCATGGGGATTTGAAACCGGGTGATAAGCTACCTGCCGAAAGGAACCTGGCAGAAATGATGGGTGTGAGTAGGACTTCTTTGAGAGAGGCCTTAAAAATGCTAGCCGCTCAAGGTATGGTTGAAATAAAACACGGTCAGGGGGTTTTTATTACCGAAAAGGAAACACCAACCAATTTATTAAAAGGTTTTGCGGGACAAAAATTACTGGATAGCAATACTTTAAAAGATTTGTTTGAGTTAAGAAAGCTATTAGAAACACAAAATGCAGTTTGGGTTTGTCAAAGGGGTAGTGATGAAGCTATCATAAGTTTAACAAGGTTGGTTGAAGAGACTCTGTCCGCTTTGCAAAAAAATAAAGATGATTTGATTATTCTGGCTAAACAGGATAGTGAATTCCATACCAAATTAGCTGAAGCTTCCGGGAATAAGGTAATTGTCAGGGTAATGCACGACTTATTGGATTTATTAAATGAGAGTCGCTGCCAGGCATTGAGTATTCCAGAAAGACCCCAGAAGTCATTAAATGAACATAAAGATATTGTGGAAGCATTAAAATTAAGGGATGTGGAGTTAGTAAAAGAAAAAATGCTTACCCATTTGACCAATGTGGAAGCAGAACTGCTCAAACCTAAGGAGTAAGTCCATGTCCAAAGTTAAACACTGATGACCTGGCACTTAATTGATTTTAGGTATAGATTTCTTCTTTATTAAGTTCAGGGCAGTACTTTAATTTAACGGAACGAAGTGAAGTGAAACCTTAACCTAGCGAAGGGAAACCTAAAAACTGGCTTAGCCAGTTTTTCTTAATTATAGCGTAAATAAAATTTAATTATAGATAACATGAGAATGTGCTTATTTTCTCAAGAAACTTGCAGAGTTGTGAATTATATTACAAAAAACATAAAAGAAAAATAATTAGAATATTATAAAAAATATTTATTAAAATCTTTTCTATCTTTCTGATATTATTAAATAAAAGGAAGAATTTTCAGAATTATAAATAATATTAAAAAAAGGGGGCGGATACATGTATAAAGATTTTACTGATGAAATAATGAGCTATCCCGGTGGAGAAAAAATTATGGCCTGTATGCAGTGTGGTACCTGCACAGGTTCCTGTCCGACCAGTCATGCCATGCAATACACTCCCCGCAGACTAATCTCACTGATCCGTGCTAATCAAAGGGAAACGGTACTAAAAAGCCTGGATATTTGGAAGTGCGCATCTTGTTATACCTGCACTGCCCGCTGTCCTCGTGGCATTAAATTCACAGACATAATGTATATTCTTAAAACTTTGGCCTGGAAAGATCAATTAATGGAAGAAAACAAGGATATTACTGCTTTTTATAGTGCTTTTCAGGATTTAATTGCAAAAAGGGGGCGGATGAATGAATCCGAACTAGTTTTAAAATACAGCTTAAAAACAAATCCGGCAAAATTGTTGGAATTTGGGCCACTGGGTATGAAGATGGTGTTAAAAGGAAGGGCTGCAATTATTCCTCCTAGCATTCGTAACCAGAAACAGGTGCAAAAAATCTTGGAACTAGCCAAAGAGAGGGGTGGTGAATAATGATTTATCAATATTATCCTGGTTGTTCTCTACATGCTTCCGCTCGAGATTATGACGAATCTGTTCAAGGGGTAGTGAAAAGTTTAGCGATGGAACTAAAAGAGGTTCCGGATTGGAACTGCTGTGGTGCAACAATTACTCCATCCTTAAATCAACTACAATCACAAATACTACCGGCTAGAAATCTAGCCCTGGCAGCGGAAAACAGGGGAGATGTTGTAGTACCCTGTAATGCTTGTTATATGAGCTTAAAAAAAATCCAGTATAACATGGCCAAATACAAGGTTGTAAGGGAAAAAGTTACGGAAATATTTGGTCAGGCCGGCTTAAGGCTAACAGGTATGCCAAAAGTTCGGCATCTACTGGAAGTAATCTTAGAAGATGTAGGTTTGGAAAAAATCAAACAAATGGTTAAAAAACCTTTAAAGGATCTAAAAGTAGTTAATTATTCTGGCTGTCAATTAGTGCGGCCCTTGGGTTTTGATAACCCCGAAGATCCGCAAGCTTTAGATAATTTAATGAGTGCTCTAGGTGCAGAGGTTTTGCCTTTTAGTCAAAAAACTCACTGCTGTGGGGGTAGTTTAATCACAACCCAGCCTGACTTAGCATTCCAGATGGTTGACAGTATTTTGGAGGAGTCCAGGGCTGTTGGTGCAGATATGGTAGTTGTAACCTGTCCAATGTGTCAGTTGAATCTAGATGCTTACCAGGATCAGGTAAATAGAAAGTTTAACCGCACTTTACAAGTACCCATTACCTATTTTACTCAATTGATGGGGTTAGCATTGGGGCTTAATAAAAATCAATTGGGTTTACAAAGGGGAATTATTTCTCCGTTTAAAGCTTTAGAAAAAATTGGTTAAAGGAGGGAGTGTCTGTTATGAGTGGTCAGAAAATAGGTGTTTATGTATGTCATTGTGGCTCTAATATTAATGGAGTTGTTAACTGTTCTAAAGTAGCAGAAGAAGCGGCCCAGTTGGACGGGGTGGTAGTCAGTAAAGATTACAAGTATATGTGTTCTGACCCCGGGCAAGAGATGATTAAAGCGGATATTAAGGAAAAGGGTCTGGATCGGGTTGTTGTTGCCGCTTGTTCACCAAGGATGCATGAGCCTACCTTCAGAAAAGCTTTAGAAGGTGGCGGGTTAAATGGCTATCTTCTGGAAATGGCCAATATCAGGGAACATGTTTCCTGGGTTACCAAAGATAAGGAAGAGGCTACAAAAAAAGCTTTGGCTTTAGTTAAAGGAGCAGTAAATAGAGTTAAGTATCATCAGCCTATTGAAGAAAAGGAAGTTCCGGTAAATGATGCTACTCTGGTTATTGGGGCAGGAATTGCCGGTATTCAAGCTGCTTTACAGGTAGCAGAAGCGGGCCATAAAGTCTATCTTATTGAGAAGAAGCAGTACATAGGTGGAAATATGGCTAAGTTTGATAAAACTTTCCCAACCTTGGATTGTGCTGCTTGTATCTTAACACCTAAGATGGTTGATGTAGGGCAAAATCCCAATATTGAATTATATACCAGTTCAGAAGTAATTAAGGTTGACGGTTATGTCGGAAACTTCACCGTAACTGTAAAAGAAAAGCCAAGATATATTAATCATGAGAAGTGCACAGGTTGTGGAGATTGCGCCACTGCTTGTATCATGAAAAACCGTATTCCCCATGAATTTGACGAAGGATTGAGTAAAAGGGGAGCAGCCTATATCCCCTTTCCCCAGGCAGTACCATTAAAGGCTGTTATTGATGATCAAAATTGCTTATTATTAACCCGTAAGAAGTGTACCCTGGCCTGTGTTAAAGCCTGTGGACGTAAAGCCATCAACTTTAATCAGCATGAAACTATCCATGAATTTAATGTTGGCTCAATTATACTGGCTACCGGCTTTGACCTCTTTGATGCAAAACGGGCTCCCCAATATGGGTATGGTCGCTATCCTAATGTTATAAATGGTTTACAGTTTGAGCGGATGACTAATGCTTCCGGACCAACCTCTGGTCATATTCTCCTGGAAGATGGTACCGAACCAAAAAGTGTGGCCATTATTCACTGTGTGGGTAGTAGGGATGAAAACTATAATAAGTACTGCTCACGGGTATGCTGTATGAGCTCTGTTAAGTTTGCCCATATGGTAAAGGATCATACCGATGCAGAGGTATATGAATTTTATATAGATATGAGGACCTTTGGTAAAGGCTATGAAGAGTTTTATAACCGTGTCCAAGAAGAGGGTGTGCATTTTATCAGGGGTAAAGGAGCAGAAGTTGCCCAAAAGAATGGACGTCTGGTGGTTAAAGCTGAGGATACCTTACTAGGCCAATACCGAGAAATCCCTGTGGATTTGGTTATTTTAAACACTGCTTTAGAACCAAGGGTTGATGCGGAAAAGGTTGCCCAAACCCTGGGAATTTCCCGCAGTGCCGATGGTTTCTTCTTAGAATCCCATATCAAGTTAGACCCTGTTACTACTACCACCGATGGTATTTACCTTGCCGGTTGCTGCCAGTCACCTAAAGACATTCCCGATTCGGTGGCTCAGGGTTCGGCGGCTGCTTCTCAATCCTTGGCTATTATTGCTACCGGAAAGGTGAAAATTTCACCAATTTCTGCTTCAGTTGATGAAAACCAGTGTGCAGGGTGCCGCATTTGTGTGGGTTTATGTCCTTATCGGGCAATTAAGCTTAATGAGGAAACCTTAAGGGCCGAAATTAACCAGGCAGTTTGTAAAGGTTGTGGAACATGTGCTGCCGCTTGTCCATCGGGGGCAATTAAGGTATCCCACTTCGATAATGATCAATTATTAGCTCAAATTGAGGGGGTGCTGGCATGAGTGAAAATTTTGAACCTAAAATTTTAGGAATCCTTTGTAACTGGTGTAGTTATGCGGGGGCTGACCTAGCCGGAACATCCAGATTAAAGTACCCGGCTAATATCCGGATAGTCAGGGTTATGTGTTCTGGTAGGGTTGAACCTACCTTAATACTGAAGGCTTTTCAAGAGGGAGCTGACGGGGTTCTGGTCAGCGGTTGTCATCCCGGTGACTGTCACTATGTTGACGGCAATATTAAAACTTTAAGGCGTACCCCTCTTATTAGCAGGCTTCTAACCCAGATAGGAATTGAGCCGGAAAGATTTAAACAGGTTTGGGTATCAGCTTCTGAAGGTGAAAAATTTGGGAAAATTGTAGAACAGATGGTGGAAGACATTAAGAAAATTGGTCCCTATCAAAAGAAAACCGGTGATGCTTTAGATACTGTTGCCCATGAAGTTTACCAATCAACCAAAGAAGTAGCTGCTACCGGGGAGGAAGGAGGTTCGCATTGTGGCTAATAAATTAAAACTTGCTATTTATTGGGCTGCTGCCTGTGGTGGCTGTGATGTGGCCATTTTGGATACTGATGAAAAAATCTTGAATATTGCCGAAGCTGCGGATATTGTGCTGTGGCCCATTGCTATGGATTTTAAATATGAGGATCTTTATAAAATGGAACCTGGTTCTATAGATGTATGTTTGTATAACGGAGCGGTAAGAACCTCTGAACAAGAGGAATTAGCCAGAGCTTTAAGGGATAGGTCCAACGTCATGGTGGCATTCGGGGCCTGTGCCTCCTGGGGAGGTATTCCTGGGTTAGCTAACCTGGTTACTAGAGAAGAGATATTTAACACTGTTTATAAAGAGACGGTAACAACCATTAATGAGGATGATATTCGTCCTGCAACCAATTACCAGGGCTCTCATGGAGAATTACATTTACCAAAGATTTATGACCGGGTTTGGAGTTTAGACCAGGTTGTGGATGTTGATTATTATGTACCGGGCTGTCCTCCTACTCCTGAAACCATCTGGACCGCAGTGGAAGCTATTGTCACAGGTAATCTTCCTCCAAAAGGAAGTGTTATTGGCGGGACTAAATCTTTGTGTGATACCTGTGAGAGGGAAAAAACAGAAAAGAAAATAACCCAATTCAAGCGTCCTTTTGAGATAATAGCTGATCCCAAAAAGTGCCTCCTGGAACAAGGGCTGGTCTGTTGCGGACCTGTGACTAGGGATGGTTGTGGACATAGATGTACAAATAACAATATGCCTTGTCGTGGCTGCTATGGTCCTTCAGAAAAGGTAAATGATCAGGGTGCCAGGCTTTTGAATGCTATAGCCAGTATCATGGATGTCAAAGATGAAAAAAGTGCTGCGGAGCTGGCTGCAACCTGGGAAGACCCCGCAGGCACAGCTTATAGATTTGGTTTACCAAAATCCTTGATTTTTGACTACAAGAAGGGGGGTAAATAGAATGGCAAAATACACAAGAATTACCATAGATCCCATTACCAGGTTGGAAGGTCACGGGAAAATAGAAGTCTTCTTAGATGATGCTGGTAATGTTGAACAAGCCTATTTGCAAATTCCGGAGCTAAGGGGTTTTGAAAAGTTTTGTGAGGGCCGCCCGGCAGAAGAAATGCCCCAGATTACTTCCCGGATATGTGGTGTTTGTCCTGAAGCTCACCACCTGGCTTCAACCAAAGCTTTAGATGCTGTCTGGCATGTTGAACCACCAAGTGCCGCCAAGAAGCTAAGGGAGTTGTTTTATAATGCTCATATGCTCCATTCTCATATAGCCCATTTTTACGCTCTGGCTGCTCCCGATTTTGTGGTTGGTCCCGGTGCAGATAAAAAAGACAGGAATATCCTGGGAGTTATTGCTAAAGTGGGTCTTGAAACGGGCCAGGAAGTAATCAAGCACCGATCTTATGCTCAGAAGATTCAGGCCATGATTGGTGGTAAAGCCACCCATCCTTCATGTGGGCTACCGGGGGGGCTGAGTAAACCCATAACTGAAGAAGAAAGGGAAAAAATTGAAAGTATGGCTTTATCTCTAGTAGATTTTGCCGAAGTTTCCTTGCAAATATTTAATGATGTGGTCTTAAAAAATAAAGATTATGTTGACTTAATTTTAAGTGACACCTATAGTCTGAATCCATATTCCATGGGTATGGTAGATAATAATAACCATGTAAATTTCTATGATGGAATGATGCGGATTACAGACCCGGAAGGAAAAGAGTTTGTCAAGTTCTCGGCCGGTGAATATAATAAACATTTTGCTGAACATGTTGAGCCATGGTCCTATTTAAAATTCCCATATTTAAAAAATGTAGGCTGGAAGGGACTTGTAGATGGAATAGAAAGCGGTTTAGTCTGGGTTGGACCTTTAGGACGGTTAAATGCCGCCGATGGAATGGCAACAGCCCGGGCTAATAAGGCTTACCAGGAAATGTATTCTACCTTAGGTGGTAAGCCCGGTAAAGCTACTTTAGCCCATCACTGGGCTCGGCTAGTAGAACTTATGTATGCTGCAGAAAGATTACTTGAACTATCCCAGGATCCTGAAATTACCAGTACAGAGGTTAGAGCTATTCCAACGGAGACCCCAACAGAAGGAATTGGTATAGTAGAGGCTCCCAGAGGTACTTTAATGCACCACTATGTTACTGATGAAAGGGGCATGATTAGAAAGGCTAATTTAGTAGTTGCCAGTGCTCATGGTTATGGAGCTATGAATATTTCCGTAGATAAAGCAGCTAAAGGCTTAATTAAAGGAGGTCAAGTAGATGAAGCAGCTAAAAATATGATTGAGATGGCTTTCCGGGCCTATGACCCATGTTTCGGCTGCTCAACTCATACTCTGCCTGGTAAATTACCATTGGTGATTAGGGTTTATGATAAAACAGGTAAGAAGTTAATGGACCTGGAGTGGTAGAGATTTCAGTATGATAGTGCGAAAGAAAGGTTAAGGTTTTGCTAACGCTAGGCTTAGGTTAAGAATTCTCAACCTAAGCCTTAACTTGCAGAATAACCTATAATAAAAAAGGAGAGTGTTATGTTATGGTAGAAATATATATAAATACAGAAAAATGTACCGGTTGTGGTGATTGTGTAAAACAATGCCCACCGGAAATACTTTTTATGAATGAAAACTACTGTAATGTTAAAAATGATATTATTGAAGAATGTCTGGGCTGTCAAAGTTGTGTGGTTGTCTGTCCAGCAGAAGCCATTACAGTTAAAGATTAATCCAGTGTGTAAGTGCGAATACTCGACCTGATTCTAGAAGCAAATGGAGGTTATATGAAAAAATCTATTGTAGTGGGGTTAGGTAACCCTATATTATCAGATGATGGAGTAGGTAATAAGATTGCAGAGATCTTAAAAATTCAGGTAAGTTCCGAGGTAGAGGTAGTAGAAGCAACTCTGGCCGGTTTTAATCTCTTGGAACTTTTAGCCGGATATGATACTGCTATTTTAGTTGATGCCATCCAGACTAAGGGGGGAAAGGTAGGGGACATTTATAAGCTTAATAAGGATGACCTTGCCTTTTCCCAAAGGCTTGCTTCCGTTCATGATATAAACCTCTATACAGCCTGGCAATTAGGTGAACAGTTGGGAATCAAGCTTCCTGACAAATTGGTTATTTTTGCCATCGAAGTAGAAGATGTGTTAACATTTAGTGAGAACCTAACTCCCAAAGTAGAGGCGGTAGTACCTAAGGTTTGTGAGATGGTGTTAAATGAATTGACTTAAGGATTAATATATTGGGTCTGACAATACTTCTGGGTGAAGATTCCTGGTCAGATGTACTTGAAGGTTAAGCTTATGCGTCTGACAAATACTTACGAATAAGTTTTTTTATCAGACGTAAGATGTTAGCTTAGAAGTATTGTCTGACTCTAAAAGCTAACTCAGAAGCTATGATGTCGGACGCAAAATGTTGCTCAGAAGTATGTCAGACGCAACAGTTTACGCTAAAGCCATTGTCAGACGGAAAAGTTTTCATAGAAGTAGAGCTGGCCTATAAGCTAGACGGAGGAGTAATTATGCATGAACTTGCTTTAGCTCAAAATTTACTCAAAATAGTGTGCCAGGCGGCTCAGGAGAACGGCCTTCTTAAAGTTACTGGTATTTGTATAGTTTGTGGGGAAATGATGGGAATTGTTCCTGATGCTTTACAATTTGGGTTTGAGGTTAGTAGTGTTAGCACTGTTGCTCAAGGAGCGAAGCTAGAGTACAAAGAACTTCCGGCCTTGATTAAATGTAACTCATGCCAGCACCAGTATCACTGGAAAACTTATGGATACTCCTGTCCCCAATGTTTTCATCTTGGTGGTGAAATGGTTCAAGGTTACGAGTTTTATGTTGATTATATAGAAGGTGATGAAAAGGAGGATGGGAACAATGACACAAGTTAAGCTACAGACCAATATCTTACAGGCAAATGATGTAATAGCCGGGAAACTAAAGGAAAAATTCAAAGAAAATAATGTAAAAGTTATAAACCTTATCAGCTCACCCGGAGCTGGAAAGACTACCATATTAGAGCACAGTTTACCTAAACTTACCCGGAAATATAATGTAGGTGTAATCGAAGGAGATGTATTAACCTCTAGGGATGCTGACCGCATTGCCAGGCTTAATGTTCCTGTTGTCCAGATTGAGACCAAAGGGGCCTGTCATCTTGATGCCAACATGGTACAAAAGGCAGTTGAAGAGTTAGACTTAAAAAAACTGGATCTAGTCATTATTGAAAATGTAGGAAATTTAGTTTGCCCTGCCACCTTTGAATTGGCTGAGGATGCAAAAGTAGTAATTTTAAGTGTTGCCGAAGGAAGTGATAAACCTGCTAAATATCCAACTATCTTTACCAGGGCTAAGGCCTGTATTTTAAATAAAATGGATTTACTGGCTTATAGCAATTTTTCCTTGGATGAATTTTATGAAGATATTATGCGGATAAATCCCAAGCTCAAAATTTTCAAAGTATCTGCTATTACGGAAAATGGTTTAGAGTATTGGTTAGAATGGTTGGAAGGAATGATGGTCGATGGAGGCCAAAAGAATTGAAATTAAGGGTGTCGTTCAAGGGGTAGGTTTTCGACCTTTTGTTTATAAAATTGCCCAGAACAATAAGATAAAGGGCTGGGTTCTCAATAATCCCCAGGGAGTTTATATTCATGCCGAGGGTTTTAAAAAAGATTTGGATGCTTTTTTGTACGAGCTTTTTCATCAACCACCCCGCCAGGCCATAATCAAAGAACGAAAAATTGAAGCTGGCACAGTCAGGGGGTATCAGGATTTTACTATTGTTAAAAGTGAGGGGGGAGGAGAACAGGAGGTTTTAATTTCTCCCGACTTAGCCATTTGTCCCGACTGTTATCAAGATATAACCCAGGAAGGGAATAGAAGATACAAGTATCCCTTTACCAATTGTACTAATTGCGGGCCCCGTTTTACCATAATTAAAAAGGTTCCCTATGACCGGACTAATACTACCATGGCTAAATTTCCTATGTGTTCAAAGTGTAAAGAAGAGTATCATGATCCTTTAAACCGCAGGTTTCATGCTCAGCCTAATGCCTGCCCGGAATGTGGACCACAAGTTGCTCTTTACGACAATAACCGTAAGCTAATCTCCGGTGTAACAGCACCGGAATTATTACTCAATGGATTTATTTTAGCGGTTAAAGGGTTAGGCGGTTATCACCTGGTATGTAATGCCAAGAATTTACAAACTGTAAACAGGTTACGCCAGAGTAAAAAAAGGGAATTTAAGCCTTTTGCAGTTATGGCAAAAAATCTGGAAATAG
>JASKKI010000089.1 GCA_030154225.1 Clostridia bacterium
ACCAGTTAAGGAAAAATTATTATAAAAGTTGCATATGTTCTCTTACGTCTGGAAAAAATATTTTTATAGGAGGTGACTGTAATATGAAACAAAAAGAGAGACCTGATGACTTCCCTCAAGAATTAGCCGAAGTAATTGAAGATGGAAATAAGCATGGTGTCAATGATGAATTAATGGTTAAAGGTATGGTTAGTTTAGGTAATTTAATGGCTAAATTTGTTAAACCTGACACTCCAGAAGAAGCGTTAATGAGCGAGATGTGGGAATTAGCTACTGATGATGAAAAAAATATGATGGCTAACTTAGTTTTAAAAATAGGTAAAAAAAGATTACAACAAAAACATTAAAAACATTTTTTCTTCTTTGAAGTAAAAAATCTATTTTCTATTACATTTTAAGAAGGCTGAATTCTTTTTAAAGAAATCAGCCTTTTTAATGATAATGATAAACTGTTTAAAGTCAAATAAGCAATTAAAAAAGACAAAATATCAATATCCAAAAAATATTTTATATTACCAAGCTTAATAGCTTTTTAAATATTTCGTAATTTTCGGTACAAACATTGTTTTACTTAGAAAATATCGAAAAGTTGCAGGAAATTTAACTTAAATACCGAAAATAAAAGAAGTTTAGATGATAGATGTTCAGATTTTGGTAAAGATAAATATGAAGTGCTTCTTTGTTTTAGAAAGATTAAAAACAAACTTAGTCACTTTATTATTAAGGGGAGGGTATAAAAATGAAATCATTTAAAGAACTTCAGGAAAAAGTAGTCAGTATGAAAGAACAAAGATATATTGCTGTAGCAGTAGCACAGGATGAAGAAGTATTAAAAGCTATAAAAGGTGCAAAAGAACTAGGTCTTGCTGAGCCAATTTTGATTGGAGATGAAAAGGCTATTAGGGAAGCGGCTACTAATGTGGGTTTAAGCTTAGATGGTGTCAGAATTGAGCACGAAACAAAACTTGATTTGGCTGCGAAAAAAGCAGTATCTTTAGTAAGTTCAGGACAAGCTAATATAGTAATGAAGGGGCTTATCGGTACCTCCCCTTTCCTAAAAGCAGTATTAGATAAGGAGGTAGGTTTAAGAACGGATAAAATCCTAAGTCATGTAGCCGTCTTCGAGATTCCCGGTTATGATAGGCTGCTGGTAATTACTGATGCTGCTATGAATATTGCACCAGGGCTAAATGATAAAGTTAAAATTATAAATAATGCTTTAGTTGTAACTAGGTCCCTAGGTATTGAAAAAGCTAAGGTTGCACCTGTATGTGCTGTAGAAACGGTAAATCCTGATATGCCGGCAACTATAGATGCTGCTGCTTTAACTTTAATGAGCGAGCGGGGACAAATAGAAGGGGCTATTATAGATGGACCATTAGCTTTAGATAATGCTATATCCCTGGAAGCGGCCAAGCATAAAGGAATTACAAGTCCGGTTGCCGGACACGCTGACATTTTATTATGCCCAGATATAGAAGCAGGAAATATGACCTATAAAGCTTTAGTATATTTAGGTAATGCGGAAGTTGCAGGAGTTATTATTGGAGCTAAGGCACCTGTTGTCTTAACCTCTAGGGCGGATACATATATTTCTAAGTTGAATTCTATCGCTTTGAGTTTGTTGGCATGTAAAACCTGTTAGGGTAAGCAAAAGTTGATAGCTGATAATGAATAGTTAATTCAAGGGAGGAAAAATAAAGTGGAGGTATATCGTATTTTAGTTATTAATCCTGGTTCAACATCAACTAAAATTGCAGTTTTTGAAAATGATAAGGCTATTTTTGAAACTACCTTACGCCATAGTAATGAGGAATTGGAACAATACAAGAAAATTGCTGACCAGTTTGAATTTCGAAAAAATTTAATAGTTAATATATTAAAAGAAAAGGGGATAAGTGTAGAGAGCTTGAGCTGTGTGGTTGGTCGAGGAGGACTATTAAAACCTATTGCCGGAGGTACATATTTAGTTAATACCAAGATGAGGGAAGACTTAAAAAATGCTGTAAAAGAACATGCTTCAAATTTAGGAGCATTAATTGCCTGGGAAATCGCTGATAGTATCAAAGTTCCTGCTTTTATTGTTGATCCAGTTGTTGTTGATGAAATGGAACCCATTGCTCGAATATCTGGCATGCCTGAATTAGAGAGAAAGAGTATCTTTCATGCTTTAAATCAAAAAGCCGTAGCCCGTAGAGCTGCCCAGGAGTTGGGTAAAACTTATGAAGACTGTAATTTAATTGTGGCCCATATGGGTGGAGGTATTTCCGTAGGTGCCCATCGGAAAGGGCGAGTTATCGACGTAAATAACGCCCTGGATGGAGATGGACCCTTTTCTCCGGAAAGAGCAGGAGGAGTACCTGTAGGTAATTTAGTTAAACTTTGTTTTAGTGGTAATAAGACCCAGGAAGAAATATATAAAGGTATTGTTGGTAAGGGTGGGTTAGTTGCGTATTTAGAGACAAATGATGCCCGGGAAGTAGAAACAATGATAAGAGAAGGCCATAAAGAGGCTAAACTGGTCTATGAGGCTATGGCTTATCAAATATCCAAAGAAATTGGTAGTTGTGCTACTGTACTGAAGGGAAACATTGATGCCATTGTTATTACCGGTGGTATAGCTTACTCAAAAATGTTTACACAATGGATAAAGGAAAGGGTAGAATTTTTAGCTCCTGTTATTATTTATCCCGGAGAAGGTGAAATGGAAGCATTAGCCTTAGGAGGACTAAGGGTTCTTAAAGGGGAAGAACCTGCAAAAGCATATTTTTAATCATAAAAACCGACAATAAGTCGGTTTTTATGGTTAAAAATACCATTTTAGAGCTAAAATAACTACACCTATAGCCAGCATAATATTACCAGACCAGTTAAAGCGACTATAGGTTTTTTTTCGTTCTTGAAACGGTTTATCTTTTTTTCCCGCTAAAATAATGAGTCCATAAGATTTAACGAGTACCGCAAGGATTATCAATCCATAAGCTAATTTAATTATAAGCATAGCTTTCACCCCATAAAAACTTTTTTTAAAACTAATATATAACAATTATAATTCAAAAATGGAATAAAATTGCCTCAATTATTTCATAATATTATTTGTTCTCATATAAAAAATTATATTTCCCAACTCTGTGGGTAAATATCCTTTTAAGTCTATTTTTCGACTGCTAATCGCTAACTTCTAGTAGAAGGTGGGGGCTATGTTTGATTTAATACTTAGGACAATGGTTATTTATTTTATTTTAATAATCTTTATGCGGTTAATGGGTAAAAGGGAAATTGGGCAATTATCTGCCATTGACCTTGTGGTAGCCATAGTTATTGCTGAATTGGCCGCAATTCCTTTAGCAGATTTAAACATTCCTTTAATAAGGGGTATTCTACCTATAGCTATATTAACCCTGGCCCAAATTAGCTTGTCTTTATTATGTTTAAAAAATAATGCTTTTCGCCGTATAATCTATGGTAAACCTAATATTTTAATAGCTAATGGCAAAATTCAGCAAAAAGAAATGCGAAAAGCCAGGTATAACATGGATGATTTGTTAACCCAGTTAAGGGAACGTAGTGTTTTCAATATTGCCGATGTTGAATTTGCTGTACTGGAAACCTCCGGGCAGTTAACAGTATCTTTAAAATCACAAAAAAGACCAGTATCTGTTGGAGATTTAAAAATTCGCACTGATTACGAAGGAATGCCATTAACTTTAATTGATGATGGTGAAGTGAACTATGAAGGGCTAAAAGATGCCAACTTAGATATAGAGTGGTTAAAAAAAGAATTGCAAAAACGCAATATAAATTCAATTAACCAGGTTTTTTACGCCAGTTTGAGCTCAAATGGAGATATTTATTTAGTAGAGAAGGATTATAATCATAATGACCAGGAAATAAAGATACATTAAGGCGGAAAATAATTTACTTACTGGTTTAACCTCTTGCTAATAGGTGTAAATATAAATTATAAATAAAATGCCCATTTACTAGACAATCCATAATTAGTCGCTAGGGTCGGAATGACATGAAATATAATTCTGAAACTATTTTTTTCTTAACATATATTGAAACATTTATTAAGAATAAACGTCTATACTAATAGAATCACATAAACCTTTGCCTATTTCAGGAAAAATATGGGATGGAAATAAATGGAGGTTTATGAACAAATTTATTTAATTTTGTTTTGGAGGGATAAAATATGAAAAGATTAATTGCAGTAGTTCTAGTTTTAATTTTAGTAGTTGGTATTACAGGTTGTTCCAGTAAGGGGGAGAAGGAGCAAATTACTCCTGTTGATATTTCCACTAGGGAAATAGTACAAATGCCTGATTATATTCAAGACCATTTAGAAGAGTTAAAGCTGAAAGAAACCTATCAAGCTTTCAAATTAGACGGAGGCCTTCTGTTATTTGCTGCCAGGGGAGAAATGCCTACAGGTGGTTATACAATTTCCTTTGGTAAAGCTGGTATCAAAAATGGCAAATTACTGGTTGAAGTAAATACTTCCGATCCTAAAAATGACAAAATGGTGACAGAAGCCCTTACCTACCCTGTTGCTTTAGCCAAGGTAATAGGCAAAGGACTTCCTGATAAAGTAGTTTTTGTTAAAGGTTCTGAATATAATAAAATTATCAAAGAGGTTGAAGTTACGGAAATTCCCCAACCGGAAGAAAGTGTTGTAACATTATACTTTGGAACAAAGGATGGTTATTTGCGTAGAGAACCCAGGTCAATTAGTGGCTTGCCTACAGCGGAAAGAGGGAAAGAACTGATTGAAGAGCTTATCAAGGGAACTCAAGCTAATGATGACACATTAAATGTTTTACCAGAAGGAACAAAAGTTTTAGGTTATAAGTTTGATGCTGAAAAAGGCTTAATTACATTAGATCTATCTGAACATGTTCAGGGTGTTGCAGGTTCAATGGGTGAAACCCTAGCTGTTTATTCAATAGTTAATACTTTGACCGAGCTTCCAGGAGTGGAAAGAGTAAAAATCCTGGTTGAAGGTAAGGAGGTTGAAACAATAGGAGGACATATCTATTTAGGAGACCCATTAACCAGGGATTTGGAATTATTAGAAGGTAATATCCTCAAATAAGTAGGAGGTTCTTGATGAATATTATAACTACTGCCAAGATTAATCCCCGGCATCTTAAACCAATTTTGAATGAGTATCCTGACCTTACAATAGAATCTGGAACAATTGAGGAAGTCAGGCCAAAGTTACCACTGGCAGAGGTTTTAATAACATATGGTGAAGACCTTACTGCAGAAATCATTAGAGAATGTGTAAATCTCAAGTGGTTGATGGTAGTAAGTTCTGGGTTGGATAAACTTCCTTTTAAACAGCTTTTAAAACAAAAAATAATAGTTACGAATGCCAAAGGGATTCATAAAAACCCCATGGCCGAACATGCTTTTGCTCTAATACTTCAGGATGTTAGAAACCTGGTTCCACTTTTGGATTTGCAAAGGCAGAAGGTTTGGGACAGGACAATAAGAGTGGGTGAACTTACAGGAAAAAATATTCTCATAGTAGGTACCGGGGCTATTGGAGAAGAAGTTGCCCGCAAGGCCAAGGCTTTTGATATGAACACCTATGGTGTTAATCGCTCCGGCCATAAAGTTAATTATATTGACAAAATATTTAAATCTAACCAGTTGTTAGAAGTATTACCCCTGGCTGATTATGTTGTGGTAATTACTCCTTTAACTCCGGAAACCCAGGATATGTTTGGTGAAAAAGAATTTCAAGCCATGTCCGAGAAATGTTATTTTATCAATATAGGCAGGGGTAAAGTGGTTCAAGAAGATGCTTTAATAAAGGCTTTAGAGAATGGGTTAATCAGGGGTGCAGCAATAGACACTTTTAGGGAAGAACCTTTACCTGTTGACAGCCCTCTTTGGAATTTACCCAACCTTATTATAACTCCCCATTTGGCAGGCCGTACTCCTTTGTATATGGAAAGGGCCATGGAGATTTTTCGATACAATTTAGCTGTCTATTATAAAGGGCAAGGTCAAATGAAAAATCTGGTTGATATGCAAAAAGGATATTAGGTATTAAAAAGTCCCATCTGCTGTATACTAATGAAAAAATGCAGTAGGTGGGATTTATTTGGATTTTTCACGGGTAACTGAAAAAACTAAAGAACCTTATTTTACAGTAAAACACAAATTGCTATGTGTCCCCAGAGCGGATTATGAAACAATTCTTAAATCCTATTTAGATCCATATACGGAAGAAGGTGTACAGGAATTTGTCAGTAAATATTTAGCTGCCAAAAATGACCCGGGAATTGTCGGTTTAGTGGGTTTGGAGCGAAAAGAGGAACAGGTACTGATAGATGCTGCAGTAAGATACAATACAGAGGAGGGAACATAATGACGAAAATTCAGGACCGAATAACTCTGGGGATAATTGCCGGTATTATCGGTAATATATTTAAACAAATAGTATCTCAAATATTGGAGGCATTAAATTATCAAAAAGTAGATGCACCTAAAAAGGCTGCAGCCTTATACGTAACCAGGAAAAAAACTAAAAAACCATTAGGCCTACTTTTAGGGTTAATAGCTGACTTTTCTATTGCCTGTAAACTGGGGATAATATTAGTATATGTTATTTCTGCAACTGGAAAAGATAATCATTTAATAAAAGGTTTAAGTTTAGGTTCTTTTGCCTGGACTATTATGTATGGTTTATTAAGCAGAATGGGTGGTACGGGCTTTTGGGTATTAAGACCTCGGGATGGTATAAGTGGTTACATTACCCATATCGTTTTTGGTTTAGCCACAGCAGAAGCAATTGTTAGACTGGGGGATGAAAGTTTGTTCACCCCCCGGTATCAAGCATTAAGTAATCCTAAGAATGCTAAGGAAATTAATCAAGAGACATATGTTAATCAACAAAACTATGAAGAAGAATTAACCTACTAAAATGCTCTCGGAAAAGAGGGCATTTTTCTTTTGCATTTTATAGTTAACTCCTAAATATATATAAATGAGTAACAAAAGTGTGCAAGCAACCACAGTTATTTTATTCTAAACACTATCACACTAATGCACTTTCACACTTTTATTGGTTGGGCACTGGTCATTGAGCAGGATACCTTAATAAATTTGCATTTGATATTTATTTTGTCGGGTGGTGGAGTAAATTGCTAATAAAGCTAATAGTAGGTCTAACAGTAATTTTGATTGGAGCGGAATTGTTTACTAATGGCGTTGAATGGTTAGGCTGTCGGTTGGGTTTATCAGAAAGTGCTGTGGGAAGTATCCTTGCTGCAGTAGGTACTGCTTTACCGGAGTCTATAATTCCCATTGTCGCCATTTTGTTTTCCGGGGATGTAGAAAGCGCCCATATTGGCATTGGAGCAATTTTAGGTGCACCTTTTATGCTTGGTACCCTTGCCCTTTGTATAACGGGATTAAGTGCCAGGTGTTTTCTGTGGCGAGGATCGGGAGTTCGAAGCCTGGATGTAGATATTAGGGTAATTACCAGGGATTTTATTTTTTTTATTTTAATGTATGGTTTAGCTTTGGCTGCATCTATTATTGGTATATCTTTTATAAATAAAATTATTGCCTTTTTTTTGGTACTAACATATGGTTTTTATGTAGTAAATACACTAAAATCAGGTCAAGAAATGGCTGATGATGACCTCAGGCCTCTGTATTGTTATTTTTGGGGTACCCCGGGAGCTTTAGTTATCTTATTTCAGGTTTTACTGTCTTTAGCAGCAATTATTTGGGGAGCTGGATATTTTGTTGAGGGAATTAGAGCATTAGCTAATAGCCTAGAAATTCCTTCATTAGTATTAGCTTTAATAATAGCTCCTATTGCTACAGAACTTCCTGAAAAATTTAATAGTATAATTTGGATTTCCCAGAGAAAGGATACTTTGGCACTGGGTAATATTACGGGGGCTATGGTTTTTCAAAGTTCAGTTATTCCGGCTTTTGGAATGGTTTTTACACCTTGGAAATTGAATGGGATAGCACTATTAAGTGGCATTTTAGTAATATGTTCTACCCTTTTAGTGATAACCAGTTTGTTAAAAAACAAAAGACTTAATACTTCTCTTTTAATATTTAGTGGTATATTTTATCTGTTTTTTGTTGGTATTGTAATTTGGGGGATGAGTGCTAATGGCTAACAATCTGCACTGGGAAGGTGTTAATTTTTTACCCTCTCTACATGGTTACCAGCCAAAAAACTATACCTTAGAATTAAATGATAACGATCTAATGAATTTGAAAAATTTAGCTTATAGTAAAATATTATTACCTAGGGGAATTACAGATCCAATTTTAAAAATAACCTTGGCCTCCGGTGTTTGTAGTGGTATTAGTGCCTATACATTATTAAAGTTTACCAAAAATGATAAAGAATTTAATGAAGCTGATTTATATATTGCAATTTTACAGGCACGTACTTGGTGTAGTTATTTTATTAGGCAGTGTATTAAATCTTATTTTTATCCAGTCCCAAGGGTAATAAAGGATTTTCAATTTAACCTAAATAATGGTAGTTTAGAAAATTTACCACTATTTTGTTTTTTACCCCGTTTATTTTATTTTAATAACATATTTTGGGCTCATACTGTTATTCCCTATGGTTGGCGAGAAGGGTTAACTCATTTTTATATTAAGATTTGTGATAGCAATTATCCGGGAGAAGATAAGAAGGTTTTAAAAATAAATAAAAATACAGGATACTGGTATTATGATAAAAAAGATTCCAGTAAATGGATATTAACCATTAATTATTTAGGTAACTTAACAAGAAGAGGTCCTTTTTTGTTATAATTAATTAATAGGCATAAACTAAGTTTTCCTTATAAAATCCTTTAACCAGTATAAAATTTTAAATTAGTGTGAGGTGTTAGTATGTTAAAAGCTATACTTTTTGATTTAGATGGTACCTTACTACCATTAGATTTAGAAATTTTTGTACATAGATATTTCGAAATCTTAGGGCCCTTTTTTGCCCATAAGGTAGAACCTAAAATTTTTCTTAAGGAATTAATGGCTGCTACCGAGGCAATGATTAATAATCCGGGTAATTTTACAAATGAAGAGGTGTTTATGGAAAACTTTTTGCCTGCCATAAAACAAAATAAAGAGGAAATATTTCCTCTTTTTGAAGACTTTTATCTCACGGAATTTCCTAAGTTAAAGAAATATGCCGGTCATTCCCCTTTAGCAGCCCAGATTGTAGGACAAGCGGTGGATAAAGGTTATAAAATAGTATTAGCTACTAATCCTATTTTTCCCAAAATGGCAACAGAACATAGGATGGACTGGGCTGGAATCAATAAGTTACCCTGGGATCTAGTAACCACATATGAAAATAGTCGTTATAGTAAGCCTAATCCTGCATATTTTCGGGAGGTATGTAGTAAACTTGCTATAATTCCTGGTGAGTGTTTAATGGTGGGAAATGATGTTCAAGAGGATTTAATTGCCGGTACTTTAGGAATGAAAACCTTTTTGGTAACTGATTGTTTAATTGATAGGGGAAATCCTGTCTATACACCTGACTACCAGGGCTCTCTTGAAAACCTTTATGAATTTATATGCAACTTACCGGAAATAAGTTAATGGCAAAAGTAATTTAAAAGAAAATAACAGAAAATGAAGGATTATCCTCTAACTGGTCGAAATAACCAAAAAAGGGAAAGGGGGGTACCGGTTGCGCAGAGTACGTGGAGGAAGAAATAAAGATAGAGGACTTGTTTTAAACATGATAGCTATTGCTAAAGAAGATTGGATTACCTATTTAATAATTTTCCTTTGTGCTTTAACTGGAATGTTATTTGGTATTTTAATCGGGAAAATTGCAACAACCTTGATTGTTTTATTATTGGTTATTTTTTTAGGCTTAACAACAGCTGGCTTTATAATGGCCTGGTCAATAAATCAAAAAACACAAGTTCTAGAGATTTCTATCTTTCAGGAAGGCTTAAAGGAACAATATAATGCATTCACTTTACTGATTTCTGAACTTGAATTCAATCTTAGTGTGGAACACGGGCAACAAGTTAGTATTCAAACCTGGCAGAAATTACAATATGAGTTAGCTTTTTTCCCGGCTTACATATATGAAGAACTAAATAATACTTATAACAGATTAAAAGAATTAACTGATTTGGAAATTATTGAGTATAGGCAGGTCATTTTTGAAGAACTGGATTTACCAACATTAATCTCCAAGCTCAGGGACTGGCAACAAAAGATAAAACGCCAATTACCTTATTTAAATTAATTATAATACATAGTGTGTTAGTGCATACGATAGTGACCAGTGCCCAGCAAAATACTTGTTATCTTAGCCTTAACCT
>JASKKI010000020.1 GCA_030154225.1 Clostridia bacterium
GGGGTTGCCCATGAATTAAATAATCCCCTGGGAGTAGTTTCTGCTTATGCCGAAGATTTATTAGACCGGTTGGAGGAAGAAGAAATTGACCAATTAGTTGAAAAGGGTGAGCTTAATGAGTACTTACAGGTTATTATTAAGCAGGCCAAAAGATGTAAGGAGATAATTAGCAATTTATTAAACTTTGCCAGGCATTCCAAAGGGGAAAATGAAAAGATAGATCTACAGCAAGTTGTTGGGAATACCCTTAAACTGGTAAAATACAGGATTAAAAAAGAAAAAATAGTAACTGAAATTAATATAGAGAAAAACTTACCTGCAATTAATGCCAATACCGGGGAGATACAACAAGTACTGTTAAATATTATTACTAATGCTTTAGATGCACTACCGACAGGCGGTTGGCTAAATATTGTGGCCTTTAAGAGTAAGGAAAATATTTGCCTCCAAATAGAGGATAATGGCCAGGGAATTAATGCTCAGGACCTGCCGAAAATTTTCGATCCGTTTTTTACTACCAAAGAACCTGGTAAAGGTACGGGATTGGGATTGTCCATCTGTTATGGTATAATGCAAAAACTAGGTGGTAAAATTGAAGTTGAAAGTCATCCCGGGGAAGGGACAAGTGTTACTTTGTACTTTCCACTAGCCACTAAGTCACTAGTTACTATAAGTCGTCCAAAGGACGGTTTGTAGGAAATGGGGTGAGTAATCTGGATAAGAGAATATTAGTAGTAGATGATGAAAAGGACTTCAGGGAATTACTGGTAAAAAGATTGAATCGCAAAAATTATTTTGCCAGTGGAGCCAATTCCGGGGAAAAAGCATTAGAATTTCTAGCTAAAGAAGTTTTTGACCTGGCTTTGATTGATTTAAGGATGCCGGGTATGGACGGACTTGAACTATTGAGTCGCATCAGAGAATCCCAACCGGAAATGGAGGTAGTGGTCTTAACAGGTCATGGCTCTACCGAATCTGCCGTAGAAGCTATGAAAAGAGGTGCTTATGATTACCTGACCAAACCGGCCGATTTAACAGAACTGCAGGTTCTTTTAGATAAAGCCATGGAAAAAGTTGTACTCAAGCGTAGAAATCTGGGTTTAAGTGCCGCCCTGGAGAGGGAAAATGTAGGACGTTACCATGGTATGCTGGGTACATCTGTAAAGATGGAAAAATTAAGACAACTGATCAGAAAAGTTGCTGATAGTTCAAGTCCTGTTCTAGTGGAGGGGGAAAGTGGTACAGGTAAAGAACTTGTTTCCCGGGCATTGCATTTCGAAAGTAAGAGGGGAGATGCTCCATTTATTGTTGTCGATTGTAGTGCACTTCCGGAGCAGCTCTTAGAAAGTGAACTTTTCGGTTATGAAAAAGGTGCATTTACCGGAGCCCAAACGGCTAAACCGGGATTAGTAGAAATGGCTGATGGTGGTAGTTTATTTCTGGATGAACTGGGGGAGTTAGCAATAGGACTACAGGCCAAGTTATTGCGTTTTTTAGAAAGTGGAGAGTTTAGACGGGTGGGAGATAACCGGTTGCGCCGAGTACAGGTTAGAGCTATTGCCGCTACCAATCGAAACCTGGCACAAGAAGTTGAAACAGGTAATTTCCGGGAAGACTTATTTTATCGTTTAAATGTTTTAAGGATAAAAGTACCTCCTCTAAGGGAGAGAAAGGAAGATATTCCCCTCCTAACTAACTTCTATTTAAAACGGAATTTCCCTGATAAGGAGTTAACCGGTGAGGCATTACAAGCATTAATGAACCATGAGTTCCCTGGTAATGTTAGAGAACTGTTTAATTTACTTGAACGGGGAGCCCTTTTGAGCGATAGTAATTTAATTACTCCCCAAGACCTGTTTAGTGGTTCTGATAGAAAAACTCCGGGACAGGCTTTGACTTTAGCTCAAGTAGAAAAAGAACATATTCAAAAAATACTAGATGCTTACCACTGGAATAAGACAAAAGCTGCTCAAATACTTGATATTAGCTTGCGTAATCTTTACCGGAAAATAGAAACATATGACCTTAAACCTGATGGATAAAAGAAGTGAGAATATAATATATAGGCCATTGACTAAAGACCGGCGGCAGCCGGTCTTTCTTATGCCATTTTTGCAAAAGTTTTTGCCATTTTGTCATAGTTTCTAGCAATAGTACTTGTGAAAGAGCCTACAATAGCTTGTTTTTCCCCGGCATGGTTTTTGCTTATTACAAAAGGGAATACTGGATAATTTTTAGGAGGGAGTGATTTATTTGGAGAAAATAACCCGTCGTGAGATTTTTAAAGGCCTTTTCCCTAGGGTTGAAGTTGCCCTAGCGGGAGGTGAAGAAACCCGGCAACCGAGGTGGACCATGGTTATTGACTTAGCTAAATGTATTGGTTGTGATACCTGTACAGTTTCCTGTAAAGCAGAAAACCGGACACCTCCCGGTGTAACGTACAATGTAGTGTTAACAGAGGAAAAAGGAAACTTGCCTAATGTGATGGTGATTAATACGCCCAGGCCGTGCATGCAGTGTGACCGGCCACCTTGTGCCCAGGTCTGCCCCGTTCGGGCCACTTATAAAATGGCTAATGGTATTACCGCTATTGATTATGACCGTTGTATCGGTTGTCGTTATTGTATTACCGCCTGTCCTTACGGAGCCCGATCTTTTGATTTCGGAGATAGTTACGAAGCGGAAATGCTGGGATATGAAGCTATCCAGGCACCGGAATACGGTGTTCAACGGGGTAAGCGCCAAGGACAAAAGGCTCCCAAAGGTACTACCCGAAAATGCCATTTTTGTTTCCACCGCTTGCAAAGGGGTGAAGAGCCAGCTTGTGTGGAAACTTGCCTTGGTGATGCCCGTTATTTTGGTGATTTAAATGATCCCGGTAGTGTTGTCAGTAAACTGGCCAAAAGTCCTCGGGCTTTTCATTTAAAAGAAGAAATGGGTACACACCCTAGAGTAATCTATTTGAAGTGAGGTGATAAATATGTCTACTTCCAATCAAAGTGTATTAAAAACAAATAGGAAACCGGGAGTAACCCCCGTCAAGGCTACTTCATGGTATATTGTTTTATTTTTGTTGATGTTAATAGGAGTAATAGCCTTTGTTATTCGGGCCTTGAACGGGTTATCGACAACTAACTTGTCCAGCGCTATGCCCTGGGGAACATGGGTAGCTTTTTATATTTATTTCGTGGGTATGAGTGCAGGAGCTTTTCTTTTGACTTCCTTGATCCATGTTTTTGATATGGAACACCTGGAGGAAGTTGGCAAAGATGCCACTCTGGTAGCTATAATCAGTATGGTACTGGCTTTATTTTTTATTCTAATGGATTTAGGACATATGGAACGTTTCTGGCATGCCATCTGGTATTGGAACAGTACCAGTATCTTGTCCTGGGAAATTCGTTTTTACACAATTTATATTGTGTTATTGCTGGCTGAACTGTATTATGCCTTAAAACATGATAAAAAGAAATTGAAGCTCCTAGGAGCCATTGGTATTCCTATTGCCATTTTTGGTGTTCATGGTGGCACTGGGGTTTTATTTGCGGTAGTAAAAGCTCAGCCCTACTGGAATACGGCCCTTTTCCCGGTAATATTTGTTATATCCGCCCTTGTATCCGGTACGGCTTTAGTAACAGCGATTTATATTATTAGAAATAAGATCGCTGGTAAAGAACCGGATATCTCCTTAGTAAAGTCCCTGGCCAGCTGGATGGTTTTGTTTCTGGTTATTGATGTTGGACTCCAGTTTTTTGAAATATTGGTTGGTGTCTATGGGCTAGAAGAACAGGAACTAGCTACCTTGGCCACTATCTTTACAGGTAGTTTTGCCCTTAATTTTTGGGTTGTACAAATGGGTATTGGTGTGATAATACCCCTTATACTATATTTTAACCCCCGGACCCGACAGTCTACCACGGCCATGTTCTGGGCAGCAGTAGCTGTAGTGATAGGGATCCTGGGAGTACGCTTTAATATAGTAGTTCCGGCCCTTACTGTACCGGTACTTCCCGGCTTGCCGGCGGGTTATTATTACCCCTCATGGATTGAATGGACTATAAGTATCGGCATTATTAGCCTAGGTATAATTATTTATACCCTGGCCGTAAAATTACTGCCAATAGATAACAAATAGTTTATAATGGGAGGTATAATATGGCCTTAAAAAATAAAGTGAATTTAACCAGAAGAAAGTTTATTAAAAGTGGGTTAATTATTGGAGGAATTTCTATTTTAACCCCTGCTTTTGCTTTTCAAGAAAAACCTTCATCAAAAATAGGGGAAATGTGGATAGATGAACCCCATGGAACGGGAAAAGAGAATGAGGACTATGGTGCCTCAGATGTAATATATACTTTATGTGAACAGTGTAACACCCACTGTACATTAAAAGCAGTTATAACACCCTCGGATACAGCAGCCTCTCCGGGAGTAATCAGAAAGCTGTCGGGAAATCCATACAGTCCATTAAATACCCAACCTTTTGGACCAATTCCTTATGATACATCACCGGAAAAAGCTGCTCAAGGTTTTGGTGAACTGGGTCATGATGGTAGAGGTTTTCGTGGTGGGCGGACCTGTTTGAAAGGTCAGGCCGGAATTCAGACTACTTTTGATAAATTACGGATAACCCAACCCTTAAAGCGGGTCGGTCCTAGAAACAGTGGAAAGTTTAAAACAATATCCTGGGAACAGGCAATTAAGGAAATTGTAGAAGGTAGCAGTGATTTAGGCACTCCCGGTTTAAAAGATTTATGGGCTTATGTTTCCCAGGAACAAGTAATGGATGACTGGAAAAAGGTTGAGCAGGGTGAAATGACCAAGGAAGAATTTACTCAACTTTATAAAGATAAACTTATCGATACTAATCACCCGGACTTTGGACCCAAATCCAATCAGATAATAAGTATGGTAGGAGATAGAAGGGATTTTATTCAGGACCGTTTCTGGAATCTATCCCTGGGAAGTATAAATACTATACATCATGGCGGTATTTGTGGGATAAGCAGTGTATTCGGAAATATTAGATCCTTTTCCGGTAAACAGAAAAAACGCATGTATTCCGATGTTGACCATGCGGACTTTATTATTCTATGGGGTACTGACCCCTTTGTAGCCAATAAGGGTCCAACCTGGCTGGCTCCCAAGTTTCAAAATGCCTTGGCCAGAGGGATGAAGTTAGCGGTAGTAGATCCCCGGATGAGTAAAGCAGCGGAAAAAGCCCACTTCTGGCTTCCCATTTTACCGGGAACTGATGGAGCACTGGCTATGGCCATGGCCAGGTGGATTATTGAAAATAAACGATATGATAACCGTTATCTCACAAATCCCAATAAGGAAGCGGCTCAAGCCGATGGGGAACCTACCTGGTCTGATGCTACCCACCTGGTTAATCTAAGTGATCCTAAGCGGCCAAAACTACGGGCCAGTGACCTAGGCTTAGGTGATGAGAAACAGTTTGTAGTACTTGAAAACGGTAATCCCATTCCCCATGACCTGGCAGTTGAAGGTACATTGGAAGTAGATACTATAATTAATGGGATAAAAGTGAAATCAGCCTTTACTTTGTTTAAAGAGCGAGTTTTTGAAAAAACTCTGGAAGAATATGCCCAAATTTGTGGTATAGAAGTAGAGCAGATTATTGAGCTGGCCCGGGAATTTACTTCCTATGGTAAAAAAGCTTCTATTACCGGGTACAGGGGTCCGGCCATGCACACCAATGGTTTTTATAATTATCGAGCCATAAATTGTCTTAATCATTTACTGGGTAATTATGACTGGAAGGGTGGAAGTATTAGTAGTGGTGCTAAATATGAACTTTTCGATGGAGAATATAGTCTAAAAAAAGTACCGGGAGGATTTAAACCATGGGGTACCAGTATTTTCCGAAGACAACCTTATGAGAAGAGCAGCCTTTTTAAAAAAGATGGATACCCTGCAAAAAGGCCATGGTTTCCCTTATCCAATCATGTGACCCATGAGGTTCTACCCAGTATTGCCGAAGAGTATCCCTATGGAATTAAAGCTTTATTTATTCACAGACTTTCACCAATATTATCCATACCTGGTGGCAATAAACAGCTGGAGGTTTTAAAAGATACAAAAAAAATACCCTTATTAGTTGTTTCCGATATCACATTGGGTGAAAGTGCTTCTATGGCAGATTATGTATTACCTGATTTAACTTATCTAGAAAGATGGGGACTGGAAACCATTTATCCCAACCAGCCTCTAAAACTCAGCCATATCCAACAGCCGGTAACCAGGGCCTTTGACGGTCCCCGGGCTTTTGAGGATGTTTTAATAGAGATAGGTAAGCTTTTAGGTTTGCCCGGTGTAGGTAGTAATGCTTTTCCTGATGGAAGTTCATTAGATAGTGCAGAAGATTTTTATCTGAAAGTAGTTGCTAATATTGCCTTTGATGGCGAACCTGTACCAGATGCAGATAAAAAAGAACAGGAGATTTTTATTACTACAAGAAAAAAAGCACTGGGTTCTTACTTTGATGAGAAAAAATGGCGGGCAGCTGTAAAACCAAATCAATGGCCCAAGGTTGTTTATGTCCTCAACAGGGGTGGTAGATTTGAAAAGCCAGGTTCTGAGTACCAGGGTAATTATATCAAATACAAATTTGGCGGTCAGGCTGATTTTTACCGGGAGGAAGTAGCTCGAACCCGTGATTCTTTTAGCGGGCAGTTTTTCGATGGACTTCCCAAGCTGGAAACTACAAGATTTTTTAATGGGCAGGAAGTACAAGATACTCAGTTCCCCCTATTGCTAATTAACTGGAAAGCAAGACATATTGGTACCCATCGTAATATTAGTGATACCTGGCTAAGGGAAATTGAGGAAGAGAATCTAATCTGGATAAATTCTATTGATGCCAGGTTACGGGGGTTAAAAGATGGTGATCTGGTAAAAATCAAGTCGGCCAGTTTTGAGGTTACCGGAAAAGTAAAAGTTACCGATAGAATAAGGCCGGGAGTTGTCGGAAGTACCTATAATTACGGGCATTTTGCCTATGGTTCTGCTCCATATCAGGTAGATGGTATTACCGTTAATACTGACCCGGTATATGGTCATGTAAAGTGGGCGGTTTCCAAAAATAACGGGTATGCTGGTAGAAGAAATGCTGGTTTCTCCTTTAATGATGTAATGAGAACTGATGATAGTTTTCAATTGGGTTGCCTCTCAGATCCGGTGGGAGGTAGTGCTTCCCAGCTTGATACAAAAGTAGAAGTCATTAAAGCTTAAAATTAAGGAGGAAATGACAATGTTTGGTATCTTACCCAATATCGGGTTGCCAGAATTAATTTTAATTCTGGCCTTAGCCCTTATCATCTTTGGACCAGGGAAATTGCCTGAAGTAGGAAGAGCAATGGGGAAAAGTATTAAAGAATTTAAAGGTGCTATGAGTATAGAAAAACAAGACAAAACTGAATAAAGAATAGGTTTTAGAAAATATTTGGAGTAATTATCTGGTAAGTACGAAAAACCTGCTGTTAGCAGGTTTTTCTCAATTATTAAAGAAAGTATAATTTTTGGGCTAACTTTCAATCTTAATCTTTTATTTCCTGTAGCACGGTAGCACTGTAGCTACTGTAGGTTCTGAAAAACCGACAAAAAGTCGGTCTTTCTTATTTAATAAGGAATGTCCTATCTTGAATTTACTGTTTCTTAGGGGTTAGTACTAAACAACTTTAGTTAACATTTTTTTAGGTTTTTGTTTCAATTTTTACAGGTACATATAGTGTTTTACCTTCCCGGTAAATTAAGATAACGACTTTATCACCTATCTTGGAATCCTTAACAGCATCTTGCAGTTCCTGGGGCTTTGTAATTTTAGTTTTATTATATTCGAGGATAATATCCCCTCTTCTAAGGCCTGCTTTTTGGGCCGGAGAATTATCGGCCACTGAACTGATTAATACCCCTTCAGGTTTTTTTAAGCCAAAATAATCGGCGAGTTCTTTAGTAACAGGTTGGATATATACTCCTAACCAGGGGCGAATAACTTTTCCCTGTTCAATTAACTGGTCAAGCACTTGGGTAACGGTAGAACTGGGAATAGCAAAGCCAATCCCTTGAGCCTGAGCATTAATTGCAGTATTGATACCTACTACTTCACCTTTTAAATTGAGGAGTGGCCCTCCACTATTACCGGGATTTATAGAAGCATCAGTTTGTAATAAATCTTTAAATTCATTACCATTAATAGTAATGGGACGACCTTTAGCACTGATAACACCTACAGTTACTGTATGATCTAATCCATAGGGGTTACCAATAGCAATGACCCAGTTGCCCACCTTTAATTCATTGGTGTCACCAAATTTTAAAACTGGCAAATCATGACCGGCATTTATTTTTATAACAGCTAAATCCAGTTGAGCATCGGAGCCGACAAGTTTGGCTTCATATGGTTTCTGACTGCTAGTTAGATAGACTGATATTTTACTGGCTCCATCCACAACATGGTTATTAGTAATAATATACCCGTCCCGGGAAATAAGAAAGCCTGAGCCCAATCCCCTGCTAATGCGGGGAGTTTGCCGGGGATGAATATCAAAGCCAAAAAATTCTCGGAAAAAAGGATCATTTAGAAAAGGGTCATAAACACCTTGGGTTTGAATTTCCGTTTCAGTTTCAATTTTTACTACTGCTGGTCCGACCTTTTCTACTATCTTCTGGATAGTATCAGGACCGAAAAAGGTAGACAATGCAGTAGTTGTTTCCGGTGCAGCCTGTACAGGTTTGGAGTGAGAGATAGGGAAATCATATCCTTTTCCTGCGAACCAAATTCCGGTGGTTAAAATTCCTGCTAAAAAAACGATGAGAGTATAAATAACCAGGGATTTGTTTACACGTAAATTGAACATCGACAATTACCTCCTTTTAATAAATTGAAATATCTAAATAATTTTTCCCTTAATAATATATTGTCAAATATTAATGTTTTTAAGCAATTTTGTAGTTATTATATTATTACTAATTATTGTTTACTAATTACAATTAGCTTAAAATTTTTAAAAGTATTACAGGATTTTTGATGTTTAATAATATTGGCTATATTGGTAAATGGTTGATAAAGTTTTAAAAGTGAATAACCTTTTTTAGCATGATAATAGGGATTTTCTGCGCCCACCAATTATCTGCTATATCGCTGTTGGAAGTTTTTGTACAAATGGGAAGTACATACATATTAATTCGTTCTTTGTAGAATATTAAAGCAGTAGGATTCTTTAAAATGAATTAATGGATGAAAGAAGTTTGATTGAGGGCTGAGCCAAGTAAGAAGGTACGAGGAGATGGAAAAATGGTCAAATTCCGTAAACTGACTAAAGCGGGGTTGCTAGGTCAAATACAGGATAATTTTAAAAAAATTATTGCATCTGATGCTTCTTCAAAAAGCATTGTTTTAAGTAATGACCTTGAAATTAACCTCCAGCGAATTAAAGTCATTTTGCATAAGTGTAGTGATGTAGTTTACAGGGATTTTATTTTTGCACAGAATGAACAGATCAGGCTGGCTTTAATTTATATAGATGGTCTGGCAGATTCAGGTCAGATCAGTAATCAGATCATGCGGGCGTTGGCTCTGGAGGTGCCAATGGCTGTACCCGGTCAGAACATTACCAAAAGTGAGGCTCTGGAATTTATTAAGCAGCGGGGTCTATGTATTAGTCAATTTAAGGAAACGGAACAGATGCAGGATATCATCCACGCAATTCTATCGGGAGATACTATTTTATTGGTTGATGGGCATGCTACTGCTATTATCAATAATTCCAGAGGGAAAGTACAGTCTCTTTCCAATTCGGAAGGCAAAACGATGGTACGAGGGCCACGGGAGCTTTTTGTTGAGAACTTACGGATAAATACAGCCCTGATTCGACGGAGAATAAAGAGTCCTAACCTGAAAATAGAGACCTTTAAGGTAGGTAATGTTAGTGATACCGACATAGCCTTAGTTTATATTGAAGGTATTGTTAATGAGAAGCTGGTAGCAGAAGTAAAAAGCCGGTTGGAAAAAATAAAAATTGATGCTGTTTTAGAAAGTGGCTATATAGAGGAACTGATTGAAGACAATCCTTGGAGTCTTTTTCCTACCGTTAACCATACCGAAAAACCGGATAAGTTGGCAGCTATGTTGCTGGAAGGACGTGTGGCTATTTTGTTGGACGGGACCCCTGTTGTCCTCACCGTTCCTAACTTGTTCGTAGAATATTTCCAAACCCCTGAAGATTATTACCAGCGGTTTTTATTTACCCCGGCTGCCCGGTTCATTCGGTTTATATCCATGATTATTACACTTATACTGCCTTCCCTGTATATTGCCGTGGTCAGTTTCCATCATGAGTTACTCCCTACTCCACTCTTGTTGAGTTTTGCCGCACACCGGGAGGTGGTTCCCTTCCCAGTCTTTTTAGAGGTATTTATCATGGAAGTGGTTTTTGAAGTTTTAAGGGAAGCCGGGAATCGCCTGCCACAGCTTATAGGCCAAATCGTAAGTATTGGGGCAGCTCTGGTTCTGGGGGCGATGGCTGTACAAGCAGGTTTTATGGCTACCAGCACCGTTATTGTGGTTATCTTTACCGGTATTGCTTCTTTTGTTTTTGCTTATAGTGCCAGTATTGCCTTTCGTTTGTTGAGGTTCGGTTTATTGGTTCTCGCGGGCACATTGGGCCTGTTCGGGTTGATTAGTGGGGTAGCGGTCATTGCCATCCATATGTGCACCCTTCGCTCCTTCGGCGTGCCCTACCTATCCCCGATTGCCCCAACTACCGGTGCTGACCTGGCAGATGTGATTTATCGGGCACCTTGGTGGGCCATGTTCTCCCGTCCCCGGCTGATTGCAGGACAGAACAGGAAAAGGCAGGAACAGGGGCTAAAACCAAGCCCACAGAAAAATAAGTAGAAAGGTAGGAGATAAGTCCAATGCTGGAAAAGGGTAAAATTAGCAGTATACAGGCCATTATGTTAATGATAAGCATGATTCTGCCTACAGCAGTTCTTACCGTTCCTGCTATTACCGTAAAGTCTGCCAGGCAGGATGCCTGGTTCTCTATAATAATTGCCACCATGGCGGGACTGCTGATTGCCTGGATGGTAGTGAACTTAGGTCTTCGCTTTCCGGAAAAAACTTTGTTTGAATACATAGAGGATATTTTAGGAAAGATACCGGGAAAAATCCTAGGTTTCCTTTATATCTGGTGGTTTTTACACATGAATGCCCTAGTAATCAGGGAGTATGGTGTATTCCTAGCTACAGCAGTAATGCCCGATACCCCCATAATTATTTTTCACATTGTAGTGGTGGCTGTGGCGGCTTATGCTGTTCGTAACGGTCTGGAAGTGTTAAGCCGGGCTAACCAGTTACTGATCCCAACTACGGTGCTTTTGGCTTTAGTGTTCATTTTATCCATTCCAAATATGAAACTATCCAGAGTATTACCACTTTTCGATGCCGGCTTGTTCCCAATTGTAAAGGGGGCAGTAGTACCTGCTAGCTGGCTGGGGGAAATTGTAACTTTTGCTATGATTATTCCTTATCTTAGTAAGCCCAAAGAAGCTTACCGCGTTGCATTTCTATCTATTTTGTTGGTCAGCTTTTTCTTAACAACTAGCATTCTGGAGGCATTACTAATTTTTGGTCCTAATCTGACAGGATCCTGGATTTTTCCGACTTTTAATGCAGTTCGGATGATTTCTGTTGGCAATTCCCTGGGACGCCTAGAGATAATTATTGTCTTGGCCTGGGTACTTGGGGGATTTTTTAAAATTGGGGTTTTTTACTATGCTGCCGTTCTGGGTAGTGCTCAGTGGTTAAAACTCAAAAATTATCAACCTTTGGTGTTGCCCGTGGGAATAATTCTGGTAGCTTTATCAATTCTTATCCATGATGGTATTGTAGATCTTCTTGATTTTCTGAAGAGAGTCTGGCCGCCTTACGCGTTAATAGTTTTTGAAGCGGGAATTCCGCTAGTATTATTGATCATTGCCGTAGTTGGAAGAAAAGGAGGGAGAAAAATTGCTTAAAAAAATTGCTTTTCTCCTTTTATTGTTCCTTTTAATTAGCCCTCTGGAAGGCTGTTGGAGTCGCAGAGAAATTAATGAAATAGCCATTGTGTTAGGGACAGGAGTTGACTGGACAGCAGAAGGTAAGCTCAGGCTTACCGTACAGATAGCAAATCCTGGTGCTTTTGTCGGGGAGGGAGGCAGGGGCCAGGAAGCTACAAACTGGGTTGTTTCCGCAGAAAGCAAAACTATCGAGGAGGCAGAAAGGGTCCTGGCAAAAATGGTTCCCCGTGACCTTCACTGGGATCAGTCTATTATTCTGGTATTAGGAGAGGAAATGGCTAAAAAGGGAACAAATATGGTTACAGATTTTTTTCAGCGTAATATTGAACCCCGAGAAATTATGTGGTTAATGGTGGCTAAAGGAGAGGCCAAAAATTTTTTGGAAACTTATTCGGAACTGGAGAAAACTTCAGCACAGGCCGCTGGCTTCTTAACCAGAATGAAAACCGGTTATTCCGTACAGCTTTGGGAATATGCCGAAATGCTGGCTAGTAAGGGAGTACAGCCTGTAGCCACCCGGGTTGAGGTAAAAGAAGTGGGGGTAACCCCGGGGTTAGACCTGGAGAAGATGACTCCTATTCATAAACAGGTGGAAATCTCCGGTGTAGGAGTATTTAAAGAGGATAAACTAATCGGGTGGCTGGACGAATACGAGACCATAGGCCTACTTTGGCTAAAGAATGAATTTATAAAAGGAGTTATCACTATACCTTCTCCAAGTGAATCCAATAAAGAAGTATCTATCAAAATCCGGCGGGGAAGTACGAAGATTGTACCGGAATTCGATGGGGAGAACCTGCGGTTTACCATAAAGGTGAAAGTGGAGGGTGATATGGTAGAACAACAAGGCCGTGAGGACCTGGCCAAACCTGATAAGATCAAAGCATTAGAAAAAGAAATGGCAGAGGAGATTAAAAGAAGAGCCATAGTCCTTCTACAAAAGGCCCAGGGAGAGTTTGGGGTAGATATCTTTGGTTTTGGCGACGATTTCCACCGGAAATATAAAAAAGCCTGGCGGGAATTAAAAGACCAATGGGATGTGAAATTTGCGGAGGCTGAGGTTAATATTGAAGTAGAAGCCTATATACGGGAGATCAGTCTTTTAGGTAAAAGGGCCAGTAGCCCTGAAAAATAAATTTTGTTTAGATACCAAGTACAGAGGGTGAATGAGAAATATGATTGCTTTACTTTTTCTATTATTCATCGGGATTATCCTGTTGGAGGTGCCTGGCCTAGTAAAAAAGAAAATGTGGCGGGAACTGGTTTCATTTTCCATATATCTGTTTATCGGGATGGCCTTAAGTATTCCCCAGGTATTGGGAGTAAAAATTCCCAACCCCACTAAAGTTATTGAGGTGATTTTTCGACCCATATCGGAACTACTCAAGTAAATATAGCCACCACCATACATAATAACAACATAAGTTTGCTATGGGCAAACTTATGTTGTTATTTTTTTTCTAATATGCTAAATATATTTATTTTTTTATTAAATCAACTGTACTGGCATCCAGTTTTTTTATCATTTCCACCAGCAATTTTAAAAGGTTCTCGTAGTCATCCCGGTGGAAAGTGCTGGTATGGCTGTGAATATAGCGGGTCGGTATACCAAAAGCTACAGAAGGTACCCCTGAGCCGTATTTATGGATTGCCCCTCCGTCAGTCCCACCACCCATCATAGTAGCAAATTGGAGAGGAATACCTAGGGAGTTAGCAGTATCGATGACAAAATCCCTAAGACTCCTATTAGGAATCATAGAAGCATCAGCAAGAAGTACTAGAGGACCTTTACCAAGTTTTACATCTATATGTAAATTCTCTAGGCCAGGGGTATCACCGGCGATACCAACATCTAAAACAAAGGTTAGGTCGGGTTTAATTAAATCTGTGGAAGTTTGTGCACCTCTTAAACCAACCTCTTCTTGAACAGTACCAACTCCATATACGGTGTTAGGGTGCTGAATTTTGGCCAGTTCTTCAATTACTTCCATAAATAATGCTACACCCAAACGGTCATCTAGAGCTTTAGCCATAACATATTTGGGATTATGCATTAAGGCAAAATTACTTTCAGGTACAATAACATCTCCAGGGCGTATGCCGAATTTCTCCATGGCTTCTTCTTTACTTTCTGCTCCCACATCGATGAACATGGTTTTTTTCTCGATAACCTTTTCTCTTTCTTTAGCATCTAAGAGATGAGGAGGAGTTGAACCTATTATACCAGGAATGTTACCTTTCGATGTTTTAACAATAACCCGGTGAGCTAATAATACCTGGTCCCACCAACCTCCTAAAGGGATAAACTTTAGGTAACCTTCTTTAGTTATGGCATTAACAAGGAAACCGATTTCATCCATATGGCCAGGTAGCATGATCTTAGGATTTTCATCTGTACCTTGTTTTTTACAGATAATACTTCCTAAATTGTCATAACTAATTTCTGTTAATTTTTCCATCCGTTCTTTGATATAGTATTTGACTTCCTCCTCAAAACCGGAAACACCATGTAATTCGGTCAATTCCTTTATCAACTGTAATCTTTTATCCAAATTATCAAACCTCCCTTAAATTAACCTTAACCTAGCGAAGGGAAACCTCAACCTTTTTATATTATAACCAATAAAAAGAAAAATGTGGGTTTAATTTTGACTGTTTTACTAGTTAGGAGAGGGCAAATCTGATATTATGTCTCCTGTAGACTTCTTAATTATATCGGGAGGTAGTTTCCTGATGCCCCTACTTTACGAGGTTCAAAACACTTGGAAGAATTAATAAAGTTTAAAAAGCGAGGGCAAAAAGCGGCAGTGGTTTTTATCATTATGAGAGAAGATGCAGACTTTTTTTCTCCTAATGATGAAATGGATTCTGTATTTGGAAATACTTTACGGAAAGCTAAAAATTCAGGAGTTGAAGTATATGCCTATAAATGCTCAATCAATCAGAAAGGAATTTCTTATGGCGGTAAAATTCCCGTTAGGCTTGATCTATTATAGGATATAATAATAGTTAAGGACAATATTCCAATTATGTTGTAGTTATTGCAGGATTTTGTCAAATTTAGACGAAATTTACAGAATAGAACTTTCCCAGGGTGAAGAACCCTGTATTTATGGGGTGATGTATTAAATGAAAGTATATGCTTTAATAGGAGCAAGCGGGACGGGTAAAAGTCATAAAGCAATGTTAGTTGCTTCGGAAAAAGGAATTGATACCATAATAGATGATGGTCTTTTAATTAAAGACGGAAAAAAACTAGCTGGTTTTTCTGCTAAAAGGGAAATGACTTCTATTCAAGCAGTAAAAAGGGCCATTTTTATGGATTATGAACATGCCCGCGCTGTAAGGGAAGAAATAAAAAAAATTAACCCTGATAAGATTTTGATCTTAGGTACCTCCTTGAAAATGGTTGAAAAAATAACCAGAGCTTTAGAGATACCTAATCCTGATAATTTAATATATATTGAGGACATTTCATCTGAACTTGATATTCGAAAAGCTAGAAGGATGCGTACCGAATTTGGCAAACATGTTATTCCTTTACCCACCATTGAAGTAAAAAAAGATTTTCCCAATTATCTTATTGACCCTCTCCAATTTTTCTTTAAAAAGAAAGATGCCAAAAAAATTGGTGAAAAATCTATCATTAGACCCCGATTTAATATGTTAGGTAAGCTTCTTATTTCTGAGAATGTAATAGAACAGTTGACCAAAGCTGCCGCTTCTGATATTTCTGAAATTAAACAAGTCCTTAAGGTAAGTGTGGTTATGAATGAGGAAGGAGTTAAGATTGGAACTGAGATAAAAGCTTTATATGGGGCTAATTTAAAAAAAATTGCCAAGAATTTTCAAGAAGCTACTATCCAACTTATAGAAAAATTAACAGGATTGAATGTTTTGAGTGTGGAGGTTAAGGTTAGATCTCTCCACGTAGATTAATTAGGCTATTGCTATCCACCACTTTAGAGCAGCCCTGCATTAAATATCTTTTGAACAAAATTGAAACTAACGTATATTGTCACGGAAGTCATTTTCTTCTTTTAGAATTTAATTTGATATAATTTTAATAGCATGTAGGTTTTTTATAATTAGGAGTGATTTATTTGGGAAAACAAAATATGACAGCATGGTTTCTGGAGAGTGGATTTGTCGGTATTCCTAAGAATTTAATAGGACTTATGGAACCTCTAGGACTCACTTTTGATGATCTGGGCAAAATTATTTATTTATTATATTGTGGTTGTGACCAGGTTAAAAAAAGTGATAGATATGCCCAAGAGGCTGTGAAAACCCTTTATAAAAAAGGCTTAATAAATTGGTTTCCCGAAGTGGAAAAAGTAGATTTTTCGCCAATGTTTAATATTATTGGTGAAAATTTAGGTGTTGAGCCCATCCAGGTTGAAACAGCAGCTACTACTACCAGTGAATTGGAATATTCCCAGTTTATTAAAAATCTAGAAAAAAAATTAGCCAGGTTTTTGTCGGTAAAAGAAAAAGTTGAATTACAAAAGGCGGCTCAACAGTATAATTGGTCTTATGATTTATTATATGATATGTATGTTTTTTACCAGAGTAATTTTAGGAGGCAGTATGTTTTTTCTTTTTTTGCAAAAATGGCCTTTGGGGCTAAAGTGGAAGACAAAGAAAGTTTAGCTCAATTTATCGAAAAATTAAATTATACTATTTATAAAGTAGTTGAAATAAAAAGAAGATTAGGTCATAAAAACTATCCTACTGAAGTAGAAAAAGAGTGTTATCAAAAGTGGGTTAATGAATGGAAGTTTACCCACGAAATGGTTTTATTAGCTGTGGAACAGACTATTCATGCTACCGACCCGTCTTTTAGTTACATAGATAAAGTTTTGGAAAATTGGCATAATGCCGAAATAAAAACACCGAAAGCTTTAGAAGTTTATTTACAAAATAGGAAAAATGAAAAGAAAAATAAAAATACCAGGAGTTCAGGACAGTCTTTTGAGAAAGATAAAAGGGATTTAAGTTATTTAGTAGAATAGGAGGAAGTTCAAATAAATGACACACAGGGAGGATTTAATACAAAAAAAAATCCAGGAATGTGAACAAAAAATTGAAAAATTACATAAACAATTTCCCCGACTTCAAGAAATTGCTGATGAAATCAGCCGACTTAGTTATGAAAGAATAAATGTCACTATCTTTAATAAGAATTTAACCAGGGCGGAAAAAATAGATAATGAGGTAAAATTATTACTCAGGGAGAAGGAACTAATTCTCAAAGCCAACTCTATACCCCAAAACATTTATGAACCGGAATGGGATTGTCCCAAATGTAAAGATCGAGGTTATATATTTCCAGGTGTTCTGTGCGAGTGTTTTAAACAAGAAAGGTTGGATTATATTTTTAAAAAAAGTGGAATAAGTGGCAATATGGAATTGAAAACCTTTGATAATTTTGATGTTACCTTTTATAGGGATATTAAAGCTATGGAAGAAAAGGTAAAGAGATGTAAAGAGTTTGTAAAGAAAATAATTAATAAAGAAAAGCAAAACAATCTTTTTTTTACGGGAGCCATAGGGCGGGGGAAAACCCATTTATCTCTGGCTATTGCCAATGAAGTATTGAACCAGGGGGGAACGGTTATTTATAAAAGGATAGATGATCTTTTGGATATTATCAGGGAATATAAGTTTAATAAAGAAATGGATAATAATGAGAAAAGCTCCCAGCTTGAATACTTAAAACAGGTTGAACTACTAATAATTGATGATTTAGGTGCGGAAAATATAACTCCCTTTGCCCAAAACCAAATTCGTATTCTAATTGAGGACAGAAATAATTTCGATAAACCCTGGATTATTTGTAGTAATCTAAATGTTAATGAACTTCAGGATTATTATGGACAAAGGGTAACAGATAGAATCATAGAGAAGACTGATATTTTCGCTTTTGAAGCTGAAATGAGTATCAGAGAATTATTAAAAAGTCGAGAGTTGCAGTTAAAAAAAAGATAAGATTAAAATTACCAGGACTTAGTACCCCTATTTAGGAGGTAAAATGTGGAAAAGAAGAAAGTTATAATTATTTCAACAGGAATAGTACTTTTAATTTGTGTAATTGCCCTAGGTTTATTTTTAGGATGTCAACCATATCCAGCAGAAAAAAAACCAAAATTAAAAGAAGAAAAAGGACCTGAGATTATAATAGATAAAGATAAAATAAGAGCCTATGTAAAAATCCTGGCTTCTGAAAATTTTCAGGGACGAAGAGCAGGTACAGAAGGAGAGGCGGAAGCAGCTTTATATCTTGCTCAGGAATTAAAAAAAATGGATATTAGGCCCATAGGAAAAAAAAATACATATTTTCAACCCTTTCCCCTGCCAGCTACTGATCTTAAATGGGAAGGAAAACGATTAGTATTTTATGTTAAGGATAATACTTCGAAATTAGTTTCAGATAACATTTTAGGCTTAATAGAAAGTAGTAAACGCCCTTACCAGTATATTATCCTTTCCGCTCATTATGATCATTTAGGGATGTGGAAAAACAAACTGTATCCCGGGGCTAATGATAATGCTTCAGGGGTGGCGGCAGTGTTGGAAATAGCTAGGTTTTTAAGAACTGCTAAAGAGTTACCCTATTCAATTATAATTGCTTTTTGGGGTGGAGAAGAAATGGGGCTTATTGGCTCTAATTTCTTTATTAATAACCCTCCCCTGAATCTAGCAAATATTAAATTAGCTATTAACTTGGATAGTATTGGAACTGGAGTTCAAAATGGCTTTTTATTGTGGAATGATGGTCCGGCAGAGATTACCAATAGGCTTTATTTGGACTGGTCTAAATGGGACAATATCAAATTACTGTCCCAGTATACCTCCTTAAATTCAAGTGACCATAAAGCAATAGCACAAGCTCAAATACCGGCTATTACAATCTTAGCTGATGATTGGCTTAATGGAAATCACACATCATTGGATAATCCTGTCACTTTAAACTATGATAAAATATCATATTTAGCAAGACATATAGCCCAATACCTCAATTCCCCGGAAATAGAAAAGCTTTTAGACAATTAGGAGGGGAAGAGCATGTTTACCAACAAATTGTTGGTTACCGGTATAGGTAGCTTACCCTATGTAGATGTAGAAAAAGCATTAGATAAAGTTGCCGAATACTGTCCCCAATTACCTTTTTGGCCCCAATTGCCTAAAAGGAGTAAGCAAGAATTAATGTTGGAGGCTTTTCTTTTTCCTTGGATAAAAGAAGGGTTAGTTATTTTTAGACACGGCAGAGGCATATTTTCTGAGAAAATAAATAAACTTGATTTATACCATAATTCATTAGAAAAATATAATCCCTTACCCGAAAATATAGCTCCAGGGCTCTATAAATTTAAAGAGTATTTTCATAAAGGACTTTTTACTGCTGCCTTAGGGGTAAAAGGTCAGGTTACAGGGCCCAATACTTTAAGTAAATATAATCTCCTTGAAAGTGGTCTCCCTTTAAATCATAATAAGCAAATTTTAAAAGCTGTGTTAAAATTGGTCCAGGAACAAATTAACTTTCAAATTGATTTTTTAAAAGAATTAAAACTACCCTTAATAATTTTCATTGATGAACCGGCGGGGTTTACAAATTTTTATGAACCTAATGGGGGGATTTTAGAACAAGGTTTATGGGACCTGATTATGGCGGCTAGGAAAAGGGGAGTAGTAATAGGAATTCACTGTTGTAATAAACCTGATTGGTATAAGTTGAGTAGGTTACCTGTAGATATAATAAGTTTTGATGCTTCTAACTACCAGATTACCGGTAAGGATAAAAATTATATAATTGATTTTTTATCTACGGGTGGCAGAATAGCTTGGGGTATAATACCGACTTCCGGTGCTTATTGGCCAGAAATACACCGGCGGGTAGTTAATTACAAGGATTTGATAAAAATGGGAGGTTTAATTACTGCCAGTTGTGGATTGGGTTTGTCTACAGAAAGTACTGTCGAGGAAATAATGGAATATTCAAAAAAAGTTGTGGAATTAATCACCAGCCACAAAAACAGGTGAAGTTCCTTTTTCAGGAGGTAAGATGTTTTCTTTTGATTCGCAAGAACTACAGATAATATTACTTTCTGCATTACCTTTAACAGAATTAAGATTATCCATACCTTTAGCAGTGGCTTTAGGTATTGGGCCCTTAAAAGCCTTTTTATTGGCGTGTTTGGGTAACTTTCTGCCTATTGTCCCCTTTTTACTTTTACTCCAACCGGTGAATAGGTTAATTATCAAAATCCCTTTCATAAAAGATTTATTTATAAAATTTTTAAAAAAGACCAGGGCTAAAGGGGAAAAGGTTGAAAAATATGGAGCTTTAGGTTTGTTACTTTTCGTTGCTATTCCTTTTCCGGGAACAGGTGTTTATTCAGGGGCAATACTGGCCTTTTTATTTGGTATCAGGTTCTGGTATGCCTTTCCAGCCCTTACGATAGGTATGATATTTGCGGGTATTGCCGTGACCCTGGCAAGTGCAGGGGTCAAAGAAATGGCTCAATATATTTATAATTTAGAATACTTTATTGTTATCATTTTAGCATTAGGAATTATTTTTTTATCTTGGAGAAAAAAGCATAAGAAAGGCTAAATGGCTAAAAACTACCTGATAGGAGGTGGTTTAAAAATGCCAGATGCCAGAAATCAGAAATGGGAAAAGGTTATTAAATTTTATTTCAATGCGGAAGGAGAAAAAGAAGCAGGCAGCCAAGATTAAAAAGGGCTGCTCTTTTCTAGTTTTTAGTTACTACTAAACCTAAAAGGAGGAGAAAAAGTTGAAAAGAATAACTGTTTTAGGTGGAGGTCCGGGAGGTTATACGGCTGCTATCAGGGGTGCTCAACATGGAGCTCAGGTTACCCTAATAGAAGAAAATTCTGTTGGAGGAACCTGCTTAAACTGGGGATGTATTCCCACAAAAGCCTATATAGAAAGTGTACATGCCCAAAGTAAGGATTTAAAGAAAGTAAAAGAGCGAAAAAACAAAATTGTTGCCCAATTAGTTAATGGTATTATGTCTCTACTAGAAAATAACAAGGTAGAACTAATAAAAGCCCGGGGAAAAGTGATTTCACCCCGGGAGGTAGAAGTACAGTTTAGTGATGGTTCAAAACGGATAATAGAAAATGAGTGTTTAATTCTAGCCACCGGCTCTAAACCTGCTAACCTACCTGTATCGGGGATAGATTCACCTCAGGTTTTAGATAATAAAAGTATTTTAGAGTTAGAGGAAATACCTAATAATTTAGTTGTTATTGGTGGGGGAGTTATTGGCTTGGAATTTGCCCAAATTTTTACTGGTCTTGGTTCCAAGGTTGTCATAGTGGAGATGTTACCGAAAATTCTTACTAACCTTGATGATGAATTGGTCCGCCGTTTTCAACCTGTTTTGAAAAAACAGGGGATAGAAATAATAACTAATACTAAAGTTACAAAATTAATACAAGGGGACAACAATAATTTAGAGGTACATATTTCCGGTAAAAAAGATGATGTGCTAATTGCCGATAAAGTTTTGGTTGCAGCCGGCAGGCAGCCCAATTATCAAGGAATAGAATATGAGCGACTTGGTTTAGAGATGGAAGGTAAATTTATAAAGGTGGATTCCTATTTAAAAACTAATCTACCTGGTGTTTATGCCATCGGTGATCTAACAGCTAGCCCTATGTTAGCCCATGTTGCTTCCTATGAAGCAGAAGTAGCAATAAAATCAATTTTTGGAGAAAAGATAGGAGCAAATTATACAGCTGTTCCCGCCTGTGTTTATACAAGTCCCGAATTGGCAGGGGTAGGAATTGATGAAAATCAAGCCAAAGAAAAAGGGATAAATTATAAAGTTGGTAAATTTCCCTTTACCGCCAATGGTAGAGCTTTAACCCAGGATGCGGCTTATGGGATGGTTAAGATTATTGCTGAGGAGGATACAGGAAAAATACTGGGAGCTCACATCCTTGGTCCTAATGCTTCGGAATTGATCCATGAGTTGACATTAGCTGTACGCTGGGGCTTAACTGTTGAACAGGTGGCAGAGACTATTCATGCCCATCCTACTTTATCGGAAGCTGTGCTGGAGGCAGCCCATGGGGTATTCGGAAAGGCTGTTCATTTTGGTTAAAAATAATTAATAAAAGAATAAAAAAAAACCTTTCTTCTTTAGAGATGAAAGGTTTTTTTACAGACTATTTTTTGATAAAAAAATTCTTAAGATGGATTAACAAACTATCATCTGGGTTTTGGGTAATTGCTTTATTATAAAGATTGCCTAAAAAATCAAACATTAAACTGGATACACGTACATACACACTAGGATCATTAGTCTCTTCTATTTTTTTTATTATTTCGTCTAATAATTCTATACTCTCTATATCACAGCCAATTTTATTAATAGTATCAGCAGCGATACATAAATTGTCATAAGAGTCTAAGTTATTATTTTGCAAATAGTGTAAAACACTGCCGGCACCAAAAAGTTTAATAATTAGCTTAGTTAAAGGTGGGATAGCAAAGGATTTCCCCTCAGGGTGGTGGGCAGCGGCAAAATATTGCTCTAGGCACTTATCATACTTTTTTTGTTTTAAATATATTTCAGCAAGGCCACATTGGGCTAAGTAGCTACCAGCTCCTGGTAGGACAATATACTTTTCCCAGGAAGCATCCCCCAGCTCTAAACACTGAGTAAAATAATCTTTTGCCTCTTCTAATAGATCAAGTTTAAGATTACAATACCCTTGCAAGTAAATAATATTAGTGAAATGAAAATAATTATATCTTGCTTGGTCAGCCAGTTGCAAAGCTTTAGTAAATCTACTTAATTTTACGAGGCAGGTAATAGCTTTATACCATAAGCTGGCTGGGGCTTGATAGTTAGATATTTTTAAAGCTTTGTCCAAGTGGGCTAAGGCTACTTTAAACTTATCTACTTTCATAAACTCATAACCCATGGCCTCATAAACGGAACTATTCTTACCTATATTTTTAAAATCTTGAACAATAAGGGATACATTTCTTTTAAAATCAGGTGTTTTTAAGTGAGGTTTTAGTATAGGACCATAATCAAAGATAGTAACAGGTATCCAGCTAAGATCATTATTATTATGCTGCTCTAAAATGGATTTTTCAATATCCTCCAGTAAACAGGATTGATAATACAGCTTTTTATTATTACGAAAAATTTTACATACTGCTTCCTCCTGGTATAATGCCCAATTATTTTTATCAAAAAAAGTTTTTACTTTGACCATGTGTCCCAGTGTTGAAGCATTATTTAAGTATTCTACTATTTTAGGAATATCAGCCTGATTTAATTCCTGATCACCGTTTAAAAACATTATCCAGTCACCTGATACTTGTTTAAGAGCAAAGTTTCTTATTTTTGCAAAGCTGTTATCCCAGTTAAGACGGTAAATATGTGCCCCCATTTGGTAAGCAATGCTCAAAGTATTGTCACTGGCGCCTGTAGTGAACAACATTATTTCATCTGCTAACTCACCTATACTGGCTATACATTTCGCAATATTTTTTTCTTCATTATTGGCTAAAATACATACACTTAACTTAAATTTTTTATTTTTTAAACAAATAAATTCTTTGAATGATTCTAACAACTGAAAGGGTTTTTGTCCGAAGATTGTTCCTTCTGCAGGGTAGTTTAAGTTTATTTGAGAAATTCTTTGAGACAATTCAATACTTTCTTTAGCTAAGGAAAAACGTCCACATCTTATATGACAGGCAGCTTCTAGAAGATATAAATCACTATAGTCGGGGTATATATTTTTAAAATAGGCTAACTGATCCAGTGCATCTTTATATCTTTTCATTTCTATTAAACAAACAATGGTTTTATTTACTAAAGGAGGAGCGTAACCAGCAGTGGAACTGGTCACCTTTAAGGCTGCAATAAATTTTTCTAAAGCCTCTTGGAATTGCCCCTTTCGTATATTCTCTATACCCAGGTTATAAAGTAAAAATCCATCTTGGCCTTGAGAATTATCTTCCTGTTCTTTAATTTGTACAATGTAGCATTTACTACTAATCCATATCCTACTATTTCCTATTCTTTTGATACTCAGCTTAAATATGCTTACATGCAAAATGGTACGACATTCGAGGAGTTCTGTACTATATTAAATCAATCTAGATCTATAACTTTTGATTCTGGTACAACTCTTTGCTGTGGAAATTCCTATACCATGACTTCTTCCTGGACTTGTGACCACTCAGCCATTACTACAACATCCACCAGTGTTTCAGCTCCATATACTTTTTCTTTTACAATCAATGATTTATGTGCCCAAACAATTATTTGTGTTGATGATACTACTTGTCCATAAATATTGTCTAAAAAGGTCTCCAGAATGGAGACTTTTTTTTAAAATGTTAAAGTATAACTATTAGGCAAACCTTCAATCTTAATTTTTTAATTCCTGTAGCACGGTAGCACTGTAGCTACTGTAGGTTCTGAAAGACCGACGAAGTCGGTTTTTCTTATAATTAATTTAGGAACTTCAATCTATTCCTCCCATTTAATTAAGTTAGGATTAGGATCTAGGATTGATTGGTATTGTTCCAAAATTCCATACTTACCTTCTGGGTCTAGCTCCATATATCGTTGGTATTTTTTCTGCCTATCTTCAGGAGTGGCCCAGCCGTAGTGTTTTACTCTAAGGTGGCTCACTACACCGGGAAGGTCACCTACATTAGCGGGAAATCTACCACAGTGGAGGGGGGAGTCCTGCCACTTGTATAAGAAATTAGGTTGGTATCTCACTAAAAAAATACGGAAATATTTATGAGCTTCCCAGTATTTATTCTCTCTATAATGGTTAGTATCCCAAAAGTCATAAAGACGAAAAGCATAGTAGTCATAATAAGGCTGATTAATTAATAGCCTTATATCATTTATAATTTTATTTTCAAATAATTCATCGGCATCCAGGTTCAGTATCCAGTCTGGATTTGTACCTATAGTTAAATCCCACTGCTGTCTCCGTAAATTTATTTCATTATTAAAGCCCGGTGTTTCATTAGATACTATTTTAAGTGGTATTTGGCTTAAAATGTTTTTACATAATTCCACAGTATTATCTTCACTGGCATCATCTAAGATCACCGCTTCATCTATATACTGAGCAGCATGTTTTAAAACCTCAGGTAAGTATCTATTAGCTTCATTTCTTACCAGCATAGAAAGTGTTAATTTATTTTTTTGTGATTTAGTATTACTACGGGCTGAGATAGCACCATAAGGATAGAAACAATTCTTTAAAGATAGTTTATATTCTTTTAATCCCTTTAGTTCTGCTTCTCGATAGATATGATAAGCAGGGTAAAAAGTATCTACGTATAATCGAAACCCTAAAGCATTTGCCCTGATACAAAAGTGTCTATCCTCTCCCCAAAAGCTTATGTTAGTAATTTCTTTAAAGCAAACTCCTGCATCTAGCGCATTTTTACTTATTAATGTACATGCACCCAAGCCTCCAACTTCATATACACCGGGTATTTGTAAGCAGTGTAAAAAACCATTTATTCTGCTGTTAGCTTCTTCTTGGGACAGCTCCTGGTTTCTATAACGAAAGAAAAGGTTGTATTGATCACAAATCCATACTTGTGGTAAAGGAGGAAGATCAGGCTTCCATTTAGTCCAAAAAATCTCTGAAATAATATCTTTTTTTGCTGAAACTAAATGTACAAGTGTATGGGGGTGGAGGATTAGGTCCGAATCAACAAGGAATAAATAATCATAATTATTATTTTTAGCAAACTCAATAATATGATCTTTATATTGGGCTACTTTCCAGATCAGAGCTTCTTTCCAGTGGTGACTTTCCTCATCACAAACATACACACTTACTTGCTCTCCATCAATAATATGAACTTCTGCCTTTTCAGGACTAAATTCTTGTAAAAGTATTTTAGATTCTATTAACTCATTATCATCTACAAACATAAAATCAATAGTTATATTTCCTTTCTCAAGGTGTTTTAATCCTTCTAAAAATTCCGCTAAAATAGCTGGTTTTTGCCGTATTGGACTACCTATTAAAACTTTATATTTACTCATTGTACCTCCTTAAAATTAAATTTTTTCTAATTCTTAATTATCTTATGCGTGAGGAAATAAAATGTAACCGGCTTAAAATTCTTGTAACCAATGTACTAATAAAAACATATAAAAAATTAACTCGACTTATTAATAACAAAATATTGCAAATTTTAAATAGGAGAGGAAGAAAAGTGAGTACCCAAAAAGATATATGGGATAGTATTTGGTCAAGAGGTATAGAACTTACTTGGGACGATTTATCAGAGGAGATTTATCAGTGTCTATTAAAAGAGACTCAAGGGGTTAAAGGAAAAAAATTAATTGAAGCAGGCTCAGGTACAGGACGTATATCTTTACGAATGGCTACCGAAGGAGCTTCTGTAGTGTTAGTTGATTATTCGGAAAAGGCTTTAAAAAATGCGCAAGGGCTTTTTTCTAAAATAAATCAAAAAGGAGATTTTATACTTGCTGATATTATGAATATGCCTTTAAACAATGAAACAGCTGATATTACATGGAATGCAGGAGTATTGGAGCACTTTACTCTTTCTGAGCAGGTAAAGGCACTGGAAGAAATGAAGAGAGTTACAAAAACAGGAGGATTGGTTATTAGTTTAAATCCTAATGCAGGTTGTTTCCCGTATCGAATGGGGAAATATATTGCAGAACAAACTGGAAAGTGGCCTTATGGCATTGAAGATCCTGTTTCTTCATTAGTTCCTGTAGCTCGTAAAGCCGGTCTTAATGTTATCCGAGAATACAGCATTGGTTTTATTAATGCTCTAGATTTTCTTATTTTCCTTCCTGGAGGACAATACCTGCAGAACGAAATGATAAATTTTTTTCAAAACTTATCTACTGAAGAACAAAAGCTATTCCCTGGTTATCTCCTGGTATCAGTTATGAAGCGGCTATAAAAGGGGGAGTTTTAAAATGCGGTATGTAGTACATACAATTCCTTTTTTAACTAGAAATGAAGATGATTTAACCTTAGCAGATATATGCTTTAGAAGCCTGGCTAATTCTAGCCCGGGGGCCTCTGTTGTTTTATATAATCAGGGTTTTTTGACTAATGGAGAATTAAGGGAATTTCTAAAAGATTACCAATTAAGATTTCATATTATTGGTGAAGGAAAAAATGTAGGTATTGCCCAGGGTAGGATGGCTTGTTTTCAATATATCTGGTCATATCTTCCTAATATTAAGTATATTTCTGAAATTCATGTAGATATGTTTTTTCCAAAAGGATGGGTAAAAGCCTTAGTAGATTTTATGGATGAAAACAAAGATGAACCCATGATTTGTCCGGGGATATTGACTTCAAGAGGTGAACTCCATCCCGAAGACAAAGGGAAGAGGGCTATAACAGAGATACCTTTTCCTGATCCGACTAAAATGAGTAGTCTATTATTTAATCTAACTAGTGATAAGGTACTAGAAGGATTTGTCCATCCTGTTTTACATCGGTCAGAGGTTTTACAGGCAGTGGATGGGTATGATACCAGATTTTTAAAAGGAAAACAAGGGTATGAAGATGATAGTCTTCTCTTGGGTTATAGGTATTATATAGGGCTTAAAAATAATTGGAAGCCTAAATGCTTCATGGGAGTTAGAGTCTATCATGCCACTCTAGCACAAAGAACAAGTTTAGATAATATACAACAGGAGTTTGATAAAAATTTACAAGGACTAGTTTATCAGTATGGTGTAAAAGGATTGCAAGAATTAACTCAAATATATAAAGATAATCAGCATTTTAAAATGGTAATTGAACATTTACTTGGACAGATATGAAAATTAATCTGAGCCAATTTTTAAGTAACTAGTCAAATTTTTTTAATCAAATATTCGTATTCCCCTTGTACTCATGAAAGGTGCTTTAATTTTCACATCATGTTCCGTAGTATCTTTATCATCTGTTGAATTTTTTTTCATAAATTTTTTACAGCTGGGTCCTGTGATAGTTCCAGTATGGAAATGATCTGTTTTAACTATAATAGGAATTTGAGTTTTCTCATAACAGCCTTTTAATGTAAAGGAGTAGGTTCCAGTAACATTTTCATTATTTAGATTTATCCATTTAATTATCGGGGGTAATGAAGAAAAGCCGGGTTTACCTGTATCTACTGAAACAGTAGCGGGTCCTGTACAGGCTAAAACAAGAGGGCTAGGATCTGCACAAAGTACAAAAAGTAACTGTTTTATTTCAGGATTAGGGTTGTTTGTTTTTGAGATGGTATAAGTCCAGGTTTGTGATTCATTTGTATTATTTACAACACTTATCAAGCTAATTGTGTATTTGGCAAGTATAATAGAATCGGGCATAAAATTCCACTCCGGAATCTAATTATTTTCTTACCATAAACATATTCCTCCAAACATATTTTCATGTGGGTTTTAAATATAATTTTTAAATTTGTACAAACTCTTAACTAACTTTAAAAAGTATAGAAAAACAAAATAGTAGAGGAACGCATAAGATATAATAAAAAAAATTCTTATGCATTTTTTGTTGTTTTAAAAAAAACTTTCTTTAAAATAGGCAACTTCAAAAATCACTCTATTTAAGTCTGCAAGTAGTAAACTACTTTGTTTAAGAGGAGGGGGGAAGTATATGGCAGTTGTATATTTATCTCCAGAGTCTGATACTTATGTGTATAATCAATTACCTGCTGATAATTTTTCTACAGCAGCATTATTATATGTAGGATTTTCAAAGCCTGATAATATTTATCGTTCATATATTAAATTTAACCTGAGTGATATCCCCTTTCCAGCCTTTATAAATAGAGGTATTCTGCGTTTATTCCTTTGTACAGATGAGTTGAATTTTACCAAATGTATTGATGTTCATCGTATTGTCTCCCCTTATGATGGAAAAACCTTGACTTATAATACACAGCCTGAATTTTTACCCAACTATGAATCAAGTGTCGTATTACACAAAGAAAAGCCCCAATTTAAAGAGTGGAATATTACTGAATTAGTAAGAGGGTGGCATTCCGGGGGGATAATTAATAATGGAATACTGCTAAAGTTAAGAAGTGAAAAAAAACCTAGCCTGACAGCTTTCTCTTCCCAGGATTGTGGATATAGCCCTAATGTGCCCCTTTTATTAGTAGAATATTGTAATAAAGAAATATTTAGCGTTTCTACTACTTATACAGCTACTACAACACCAACTTTTACTAACGCCTTCAATACTTTCTGTTATAAAATGGTTAGCTTTTTTATCATTAATCATGGCTGTAGTGATGTTACTGCCTCTGTGGAAGTAAGTCCTGACTGTGTGAATTGGTATGAAGAAGATAATAAAAAGACTGTTGGTTCAGGGAAAACTACTGTATTGGTTCCTTATGTTTTTGGAAAATACAATCGTCTAAAATTTTTTGCTGCCAGTGGCAGTGCAAGAATTGAAATTTATTTGCAGGGACAGGGATAACTTTAACATTTAAAAAAAAACTGGGTAAAACTTAAAGTATATAAATAACATCTTATTATTACGTATCATAAATTATAATAGAGGGAAAAAGTAAGGGGGGTGTAATTTTTATATGCCAAACTTTCATATTTTTAACGTGGAAGCATCAAATTTAAGGACTCAGATCTATGGTAGTGAAGCTAGTACAGCATTAAAAACAGATACCGGTGGTATGCTACAGATTAGAAGTATCTCTGACATAGTATCTGTCAATAATGATACACCTGCAAATCTAAAAACTCAGATTTATGGTAGTGATGTTACTTCAGCTATGAAGACAGACGCTGATGGTGCTTTATACATCAGAAATATATCTGATACTATTAATGTAAGTGGTACTGTTACTGCCACTACTTCTCAATCCTTTAACGAATCCAATAACTCAGATGTACCGACTGGCGATGCATTTACTGCATTAACTGCACAGGACCTTGCCCAAGTAGAACAATATTCCTTTGCAGTATATAACCAAATAGCCAGTGGAAATAGCTGTGATATTAAGGTGGAAATCAGTCCAAACAATACCGACTGGTTTACTGATATCTCTTCTAGAACAATAACCGCTGGTTCCATGGATGTCTTTGTCCCTAGCCGCTGGCTCCGGTATGCACGGTTATCTTATAAGTCAACTTCCTCTGGTCTGGCAACTACTATTGATGTTTATTTCCAATATCAAAATTAACTTATTTTCAAAGCAGTTCTGCGGAACTGCTTTTCCTTATCTAACGTAAAGAAGTAGAGAGAAATCTTAATCTAGCCAAGCCAAATCTACAAAATTTTCTGGGTATTTTCATCTTATTATTATGTAAAGCTTACCAAAACGTTACTTAAATATTAGTAAAATAAAACTATTGGTACGCACAGCTTTTTACTGTTTCGCATAAAAAGTATTATAGTAGCTAAATATGGGGGTAATATTATGCCTGAGTTGAGCGTTTGTTTAATAACAAGGGATGAAGAAAAAAATATTTTTCGCTGTTTAAAAAGTATACGAAATATAGCCGATGAAATAATACTAGTTGATACGGGGTCGAAGGATAACACCCTAAATATAGCTAAAGAGTTTAAATGTAGAATTTTTCAAATCCAGTGGCAGGATGATTTTAGTGCGGCTAGAAATTTTGCCCTGGATAAAGCGGTAGGTGAATGGATTTTAATAATAGATGCAGATGAAGAATTTCGAAAAGAAGATGAAAAGGCACTAAAAGATTTATTAGAAAATCCGGTGGCCGAAGGTTATTTTGTGCAAATTTTAAATAGCTTGGAACACAATCAAGTTTTGAAACATAGGGCGGTGCGACTTTTCCGTAATAGACCTGAATACCGTTATACCGGTCGGATACATGAACAAATAGCCCCTGCTATTCTTAAAAAAAATCCTCAATCCCTCTATAGTTCACCAATAAGATTTATTCATTTTGGCTATAATCAAGATGCTGTTATTAATAAACAAGAGCGTAATATAAAAATTTTAATAAGAGAATTAGAAGAAATGCCAGAGGAGCCTTTTACTCTTTTTAACCTAGCTACTGAATATTTTATTATGGCCGATTATGCAAAAGCTGCAGAAAATTATGAAAAAGCTAAACAGTTTTCTTTTCAGGAACAGCCTTATCATGCTACCATATCCCGAAATCTTGCTATTACCTATTTAAAGCTCAAAGAATATAAAAAATGTAAAGAATTAATTGCTCAGGGAATAGAATGGTACCCTGATTATACCGATATGTATTATTTACTAGGTAGTTTAAAAGCTGACCAAGGTTTTTTAGATGAAGCTTCTGAGATTTTTAAAAAGTGTTTAGAATTGGGAGAAGTAGAACATTATACATCTACTGACGGGGTCGGAAGCTTTTTGGCTTTGCAGGAGTTAGCTAAAGTTTTAGAAAAAAAAGGTAATTATCAGGAAGCCTTAGCAGCTTATATCCAGGCAATAGCTTATGAGCAGGTTAAAGAAAGGGCTATAGAAAAAATTCCCCCATTAGTAATTCATACTAGAAAAAAAGATATATTAAAAGAAATCGAAGATCTAGGCTTAAATGCTCAGGAGTATCTTTTTTTAGCTGATAATTTTGCTTATTGGGAGAATTATTCCATTAGTTTAGAGATTCTCAATTACTTCACTCAGAACGATTTCATCAAATTTTTTAGAGTCCATTGTCTACTTCACCAACAAAAATTTAATGATGCTTTAATAGAGTTAAAACAGATTACGACTCCTCCTGATCCTGTAGCATTCTGGAGTAATGTTTTCTTATGTGCTTGCGGCTTAAAGGATGAAGAATTATTTACTAAAAGTATAAATCATTTAGAAAAAATAATAAGTTCTGAACAAATACAGGTATTTAAAGATTTAGTAGCTGCCGAAGAAAAAGAAAGGTTTTTTAATTCACCAGCATATTTAACTGAGTGCTGGAAGATATTAAAAGAATTTATTAATCTTAATTTAGATGAATGGTTCAATAAGGCTGTAAATTTAGCAAGGCCGATAAAAGAATTTGAGACGTTGTTTTTAGTAGTAAATATATTATGGAATCAGGCCAGTCCACTAACAGAAGAGTATCTGAAGAAAATTAATCAGGAAGATAAGGTCTCCTTATTAACAATTATTGAAGCTGATTTAAAACTAGAACAGGGCAATTTTGAGCGAGCCTGGGAGCTTTTTAATTTTGTGGCTAATTTACTACCTGATGATGATTTCATCAAAACCGGAATTTCCCTTTCCGCTCTCAAACAGGCAGATAAGTTAGGTAAGGAGGCTTTAAAGAGGTTTAAGGATTCTGAGCTTATTGATGAGAGAGTAAAAATTATTGAAGAGGAAATGCCTCTTTTAGAGGACAAATATAAGTTTTTACGGTTGAAGAGGAGGAAAGAAAATGACGTTCTCCAAACCCTTCTTAACTCTTTGTATGATAACCAAAAATGAAGAAGAAAACTTACCCAGGGCTTTAGATAGTGTACAGGGTTTGGTAGACGAAATAATTTTAGTTGACACAGGCTCGGAAGATAAAACACTGGATATAGCTCTTCAATATGGTGCTAAAACATATGTTATTCCTTGGCAGAATGACTTTTCACTAGCCCGCAACTATGCTTTGGACCAGGCACAAGGAGAATGGATTCTTTTTTTAGATGCCGATGAAGAATTGAAAAATACAAACCTCGATTTGAAGAATTTTTTACAAAATTCTATAGAAGAAGGTTTTTTCTTAAAAATTATTAATATGTCAGAAGACCAAAATATTCTTAACAGTTTTGCCTTCCGGTTGTTTCGTAATAATCCTTTATATCGTTATGAAGGAAAAATCCATGAGCAAATTTTAGCAACAATTGAGCGATTAAAGCCCAATGCTGTAATTAATTGGTTGGATATAGAAATATATCATTATGGTTACCTGGAGACCCAGGTTAAGACCAAAAATAAAGTGCAAAGAAATTTAGATATTTTATTAAATCAAACCCCCGAAATTAAACAAACCTCTTTTTACTGCTTTAACTTAGGCATGGAATATTTAAGGCTTGGGGAACTTAGCGAAGCAGAAAAATGGTTGCAAGCAGGCTGGGAAAAGGTTGATACTAATCTAAGTTTTGCCCATCGTCTAGTTTTAAAATTAATTACCTGCCTATTCTTACAAGAAAAGTATGAAAAAGCTGTTTTGTACTGTCAAAAGGGAGAAGAATATTATTGTGATTATGCCGATTTATATTATTATCATGGGGCATCATTAATACAAATGGGGAAATTTGGAGAAGCCCGTAGTGTGTTAAAAATTGGTTTAGATAAAGGTAAAAGTCCGAGACATTATATTTCGGAAGCAGGTTGCGGTACTTATCTTAATTTTGAAGCTTTAGGAATTGTAGAAGAAGCCCATTTAAATTTTAACCTAGCAACTGATTATTTTTGGCAGGCACTTAAATTACATCCTAATGATAGCTATTACTTACAGCTTTTCTTAAGGAATTTAGTAAAAAGTGATTCTAATATCAGTGAATATTTAAAAAAATTAACATTTTTAAGCCAAGATGTTATACAAATAGGAGCGGAGTTTTTATTTAAGCTGGGTAAATATACTATTGCCATTGAATTATTGGAACTCAAAAAAAATAATCAATCTAATTTTAGAACTCTTTTGAAAGCAAAAACCTATCTTATGTTGGGTACTCATGATAAAGCTTTAGAACTATTACAAACTATTCCCGATGACATCGATTTAAGGAAAAAGGTAGTTTTTTATATCTGGATTATTTATTGGTTGCAAAATGATTCCCAGTTAGCAGAAGAACTTTTGCCAGAGATGAATGCACTTGATGCTGGGGTAGGAAAATTATTGGGTGAATTGCAGGAATACTTAAGTTCAGGAGTTTTAGAAAATTTTCAGGTTGAACTTTTAAATGAAGAAAAAAACATAGATTTAGTACTAAGTATAATTGAAGCCATTGCTGCTGTTTTAGGCCCTTCGGAACTTTTAGAAAAAGTAATTAGTCTTATAGAACAATTTGCAGATAAAAAGGTATTAACCAGTATAGCCAAATTACTTTATAAGCAAAAATTATATCCAAATTCTTTAAAATTTTTTCAAGAAAAAAATTTGAAATTCCTGGATATTGAGGCGATATTAGCTTTTATAGATCTTTTAGGAAATAAAGACCCTGTTTTAACAAATAAAATCGTAAAAAATTTATTAGAACAAAATCCTAAATTAGCTAGAGGATATTTAATGGGCATGGATCTGTGGTTAAAAAACGCGGGAAAAGCAAATCTCCAAATTCAGAAAAAAATTGATTTACTCCGAAAAATACCACCAATATGCTAAATACATATAAAAACTGGCTATCTGACCAGTTTTTTATGTTGTCACTACTTATAAATAAAATGCATATTTAAAAGTATGGTAGAAGTAAGAAATATAAGTGTTTAAGGAGTCTTATTATGTTAAATCCTTCTTTAAGTGTATGTCTCATTGTAAAAAATGAACAAAAGTTTATAAGAAGATGTTTAGAAAGTGTTAAAGATATTGCAGATGAAATTATTATTGTCGATACAGGCTCTACTGATTCTACTTTGGATATAGTTAGGGAATATGGGGCAAAGGTTATTGAAAGCCAATGGTGTAACGATTTTAGCTATAGTAGAAATTTAGGATTGGAGGAAGCCAAGAGTCAGTGGATTTTAGTATTGGATGGTGATGAAGAACTATGTAAAGATGATATAAAGATACTAAAAGAAGCACTGCAAATGCCTTTTGAAGGCTATAACCTTTCTCTAATTAATTATATTGACATTAACCAATGTGATTACGTTACTGATTATGTGTGTCGGTTGTTTAAAAATAATAAATTATATCGGTTTAAAAATCGTATTCATGAAGAAGTGTTCTCAAATATAGTTGAAAATAACGTTAATGAAGTAGTAGGTAATTTACCGGTAAGAATTTTTCATTATGGGTATGTAAAAGGTATTAATCAGAAAGAAAAAAACACACGAAATCTAAAACTATTAGAATTACAGCTACAAGAATGTTCTGAAGAAGATAAGCCTTATTATCTCTATGCTTTAGGAGTAGAGTATTTTCAATCAGAACAGTTTGAAAAAGGTGAAGAACTTTTAAGGTTGGCCCTAGCAGGTACTCCTGCATCTACTACCGGGTTCCGCAGTGATTGTTATTTAAAGCTTATACTATGTCAACTTAATAAGAGGGAATATTATTTGGTAGAGGAAATTTTTCAAAAAGCTTTAGAAGAATACCCGGATTTTGTTGATTTATACTTTTTACGGGGGCAGGTTCTATATAATCAATTGCGTTTTTCCAAAGCTTTAAGCTATTTCAATAAGTGTTTAGCCCTTCCTTTATTACCTAAATATACTTCTGCAGCAGGAATAAACAGTTATAGAGCTTTATACTTCAAAGGCATGTGTCATTATTATCTGGGAAATTTTGCGGAAAGTGAAAAATGCTTTGCTCACAGTATTAAAATTGAACCCAGTTATTTTTTATCTTTTAAAAGCTGGGTAGAGGTAAGGGTTAAGCTTAATAAGCCAATTGACTTAAAGGGAGATATTTTCCAAAAAAATACTTTCTATCTAAATGAAACTAGGAAAATTATGTGGCGCAGGGGTAGATGGCAGGAAGCTCGTAGATTATGGAAAAAAAGGAGTATATTAACTAAACCCTATTCCTGCTTAATAACAGGGGAGTGTAAAGGATGTATTAAGATACCTGAAGTTTCCCAGGAAGATTTAACTAGTATATTTTTTGCCTACTGGTTTAATGAGGGATGGGTTAAAGTAGAAAAATTTTTAAACCTATGTCCATATATTGTTTCTTGGGAAATTTTTTTGCAGGAATTGATAGAAGCCTTAGCAATATATAAAGATATGGAAAATCTCTGGTTTATCAGTCAGT
>JASKKI010000090.1 GCA_030154225.1 Clostridia bacterium
GTGTCTATATTTGTGTCTACTATTTGACACTCACGCACCCCTTTTGTATCTATTAGTGCCACTTTTGTGTCTATATTTGTGTCTACTATTTGACACTCAAAGCTATTCAATCTATATTTTCCAGCTTGATTTCCTGAGCCTTTTTTGTATTCAATTACTCCTTTTTGTATGAGTTGGTTCCGTGCTTTATCTAAACCTTGTCTTGATAGCCCGGTCATAGATTGTAAAACTACATTGGCTACCGTAAACTCCTCAGCCCAGCCTGCCTTATTACATATGGACATCAATGCGTACCATAGTGCAATTGCACCTGTTGACAAGGTGTTATACTTGAGCCAATCGTAGAAACCATTTATTTCTCTGATATAATTCATATAATCACTCCATCATTTTCTGCTAATATACCAACTCATACCAAATAGGAAATGTTAAAATGCTTAAAATTAACAATGATACTGCAATTCTGTCTGCTCTACTCATGCCGCTTCCTCAACCCGCTCATTCTTACGTATTAATTGCCTCTGTTGTCTCAGCCATCTTTGTAACTCCGCAACAGTGCCAGCGAATTTAAAAATGCAAAACTTGTCCATTTTTACACCGCCTTTTTTATCGCTTAGTAGTTGAAATGTCCAGCAGTAAATCTTTGTTTTTTCCTAGCAACTACAGGAAAATCTAATTTCAATATCGAATTCATATTAGACTAGGTCTCAACTGATAATTGGCTAAGTTAAACGAAAGGGGATTTAGAACCTTGAAAAACCCTAAATTTAACCTTAAACACAGTATAGCTGGAATTATTGTTGGAACTACTCTTTTTGCTATAATAACGTTTTTCTCTCATAATCAGGACTCTACTGTAGAGAAACTACAAAATATAGCCATTTTTGCTATTTCCTTTTTTATATCACAGGTTGTTGTTTTTATAGCCAGGCGGATAAAAAAGTAGAGTACCTATATCAATTATTAAAAGTATTTTACGCATTTTTTACAAACCGTTCATACAGCATCTTTACAAGGAATAATCCGAACTCTGTTAGTGTGCCGATGGACTACGTGCAGCTCATGGGTAAGTTTTTTGATTACTAGCCAATTATCGGGATTTAATCCCTTCTTTTTAAGCAATAATTTATGTTTACGGGTAAGTCGTTTACCCTGTTTCATAGGCTCACTCCTCTCTTGCGTAACTCCGTCCGCCAAAATTCTTTCATCTCTTCACTACAATGAGCCATCGCATCTTCCCAACTCGGCCATCTCCCATGCTCGTTATAAAACTTATATTGATAAAAAAGGCTTTGTTGGTTATGAGGTAATTCCGGATCATGTATGGTTGCACATTCAGGGCATGTCCCTGGGGCAGCCGACATCAAGCTCAAAGGTCCTAAATGTTTACCTTTAATCAAAATTTCCTCCTCCTTTCAGGAGGCGTATTTCTACGCCTCCGGTAAATCAACAGAAATTTGCTCCGCTACTTTATCTAGTTCATCTTCAGGAATATATTCAGGAGTTACATCAAAAACTTCTGACATGTCCTCTGCAATTTCAGTTTTAATAGTTTCATCTGCTGAAAGATTTCTAGCCATCTCCACTGACAATGGAGCATATTTAAGGACCTTCTTCAGTACCGTCTTTTTAGCCATTTCATCAAAGTTAGTTTTCCAGGGTGAAGTCCATCCTTTTTTAACTGCCTGGGAATATTCCTGGGCGTGCTTTTCTACGTCCTCTCTACTCATGTAAGCAAATCCATATCCACCGTTTTGAAGATGGAATACTGCATAATAACCAATAACATTACCCCTATCTTTAGCAGCTGGTTTATGGGTTAACTTCTGCTCTAATCCATATTCGTACTCAAATTCATCGTTTTCATAAACTTCATGAGCATAGATTGATTTAAACTGACCGCTCCTATAGGCAAGATCCAGGAGACCTTTGTAACCAATTTGAAATTGTGCTTCATTACCATAGGGAATAATATAAGCTTGTCCAAGCGGGGTATTTGGCTCTAAACCTAACTGCGATGCTTGCATCAAAGCACCTAGGAATGAATAAGGATTACATTGTTGTAATTTCGGAGTAGTACGAATAGCAGTTATTGCAATTCTTGCAACTCTATCCGCATCTAAATGTTTTGGAAGTGCTCTTTGAATTTCGGGCTTCATACTATTTATAAGGTCATATATATTCTTAGGTTTTTCAGCTACCTGATTTCCATTAGCCTTAGCAGCAAGTTTATTTTTTAAATCGCTGTTTTTGCTCATCTAATCTCAAACCTCCTACTTTTACTTTCTTTTGCATACTGGGCAAATAAATCGGGATGATCTTTTTTGAATTTCTTGGTATCCAATCTATTGCTTACAATAGTTTTCCAACTTATTTTCCGCTCACCAACAAAACCTAGTTCATGTTCACCCATCAATTCTTTTAGCTTGTTACTGGCTTCATCTTTTCGCTCCTTCCAGTAGCTCTCTTGTTCTTTTGCCTTATCGTACTGGTCCAGTAAATCTTGAGCACTGGGTGGCAATTCAATCCTGCTTTCTGGCACTGAGTCAGGATACAGTTTATTCAGAATTTCCGTACTAGCCTGACTTCCATCAACAGGAGGAAGCTCTTTAGTAACAACGTATTTTCCCCAAAACTCTTTCTCGATTTGGATAAGATAATTAATTATCTCTTCATCTCGCTCAATGCGCTTGTACTGGAACTTGTTACCGCCAATTAAAACTGCAATCCACCAAGCATCATAGCCACACACCGCCATATAATGCTGCACTTGCAATATGTACTCATCCGGAACCTTATCATCTTTCCATTCATCTTTCCGGTATTCCCCGGCAGTTTTACATTCAAGGCCTTCCTTTACTCCCACAATATCTCTGTCTATGTTAGCCAGCATAAATGGGTATTTAGGATGTTGCAGGATTGCGTTTCTCCTTCTTACTTTTAGGCCTGTCCTCTTTTCGAACTCTTTGGCCACTAAGTCCTCTAACTGGTTTCCCCAATAAGCAGCTTCACCAGGTTCACTTGACTCTAGTTGACCTGTTTTTTCTAACCAAACCTCTACAGCTGACTTCCACCTGTTAATACCTGCAATGGCAGCTACATCTGAACCACCAATGCCTTTCATACGCCATTTAAGCCATTCTTCACGAGCCATATCTTTTGTAGTGCATAAAACCTGGGCATTCATCCTATCTATCTCCTTTCATCTTGGAATTTTGCCTGATTCTCATTATGCTTAGCGCCTGGTTAACAGACTTTCTAGTCAAAATACATATCAACAATGCATAGTAATTTCTTTTTAATCCATCACTCATTTGTTATAACTCCTAGATTTGTGGTAAAATACCACTGAAGGTAATTTTTTTTCTATTTACAGGGCCTGTGTTGCGAGCACAGGTTCTTTTTTCATATCTCCCTTTATGTAGCCACGTTTCACCATTTTATTTCTGTGCCGGTTCATCTGTTGAGCCACACTAACCCATTCCGAAAAAGCATCTTTTAGTTCTTCGATCGCTTGTCCTACGTCTAAAATTTGTTCATAATGCTTCCAGAAAAACTTTGTTTCTGACTCAGAAAAGTCTTCTAAACTCCGCTTGTTGATTATTAATCTTAAAAGCTCAGGTATCTCCGCATTTGCTTCCATTAATTCTTCCTGAACCTTACATAAGCAGTTAACTGGTGATTTGATTATATTGGTTAATATGGGATAGCGTATGATTTGGCCAATCTTGCAGTAACCATTGCAGTATATTCTTAGTAAACCTTGGTCCTCTAATGTTTCAGCGATATTTATCATAACGTCATTTAGCGGAACTTCCCCTTCCTGTTCATACCGTAAAAACTGCCTATCTGATATACCTACTGCCATTGCTATTTCTAAAAGACCTGTATTTTTCTTGTTGGCACAATACTTTTTACGGGCAATTCTTATCTCTCTCAAATCATCTCACCTCCTCCCAGGCGTTGTAAGAGCATAAATTATGGTTTTTGCGACAACTTTTGTCTGACAAAATATCAGTTTTTGACTTATGCTTTAACTAAAGGCTGATAAACAAACTGCTTGCCGTTCCACACAATATCACTCCGCGGAACGTGACCTACTAGGCCATCCTTGGTCTCTAAAATTGCACATAGTCTGCAATAATCATCAAGCTTAAATCCGGTAACTTTTACAAAATGACCCTCAAACTTTACTATAGAACCTTTACGAAGTAGCCCTCTCACTTTTTCACCCCCTCCCCAAGTTAGCCTCTGCTTATCCCGCCTGCAGTTAGGCTGACGGAGATTTCTTTTTTTGCTCTAAATACTCTTTATTAATTTTCATTTGTTCTTCCGGGGTAAGTGAATTCCAAATGTTCCAGCCAGCCTGGTGGAATTCTTTTAAAACCTTATCTATTTCTTCTTTAGTCATCGGAGGTGGTGCCACTACATGAACAGTAGTGTTACCTATTTTATAAGTAGCATCATATTTCTTTTTGTTATCCATACAATCACCCATAATATGCTTATGTGGTGACTGATCCTGGACTACCCTATTTGTTGCCACTTTTTCACTTCCTTTTATTTCCAGGGAAATTAAATTACTCTTTTAATAGTTACAACTGCTTCATCTCCATTCATTTCAACCCAGTTCACCTCCCCTCAGGCTGTGTTAACAGGATTTTCCTTCTTTATGTCGAAAAACTTAGTGGGCACCTGGGCATCATATTTTAAATGGGGTGATAACAATTCAACCTAAAGCCATTAATTTTCCGTGTCCTCAGTGTGGGAATATCGGTCCTGATTCTTGGGAAACCTCTCCTGAAACATTCGCACTTTTGAGGGCAAGAAAAGGCGACCAATTACCGGTGAAATTTATTACTAACCAGGGTATTATGGTAAAACCATACTTTTGCAGAAAATGTGGCTTTACATTATTTTTCAGGGCAGATATTGACGACCTCACCGATTATTGATAATTTCTTGCGCATAACTATATTGTTAGAACCTGGGTGTCCACTACCCGCCTGGAAAATCCTAATTGATTCATTAGTCGGCTGGACTGCTTCCCTCAGTTCAGCCACTTCCTTCTCTAATTCTGCAACTCGTTGCTCAAGTGTTTTTTCCACTCTCCCGCACCTCCTTGTTCAAAAGCAAAAATATTATTAATTTCTAGGAAAGGTGGTGTAAGAATTGGCTGCATATATAGTTACATATGACTTAAACAACCCTGGAAAAGACTATAATGAACTTTATGAAACTATTAAAAACAGCTGTTCTTGGTACTGTCATTATTTAGACTCCGTTTGGGTAATTAAATCAAATCTTACAGCTCAACAAATCTCTGACAAATTAATTCCTGTAATAGATAAAAATGACTATCTACTTGTAATTGAAGTTATAAATAATAAACAAGGTTGGCTTCCAAAAAAAGCTTGGGATTGCTTAAATAATCATATTTTTGTTTAAGTATCTCTTTTGCATTCCAATTTACCAAAGTGTTTGCCAGAACTATCTTCAGGAACAAACTTTTTCGGCTGGACTGCCTTCTTCAGCTCAGCCACTTCCCTTTCCAATTTGGCAACTCGTTGCTCAAGTGTTTTTTCCACTCTCCCGCACCTCCTCTTTTTGCTTGTATTTAGTAATGCAAACAGGGAAAAATATAATTAAACTGCTTTTGTTTTTTGGTTGTTTTTCTTTACGTTATTTTCGTAATCATTGGATATAAAAAAAGTGATTGTTAACTCAAGAGCTTTAGATATTTTATTTAAACTTTTTAATGAAGGTTCTAATCTTCCTTTTTCTATATCACATATTGTGGAATTTGCTAATTCAGCCATTCGAGCTAATTCAGTTTGTTTTAATCCTTTTGCTTCCCTTGCTTGTCTAATTTTTTCTCCAATCACTAATGTCACCCCCTACTAATATCATTACTAGCTTTAGTTATCATTATACGTTTTTTACGTAAAAAATAAAATCGCATTTACGGCTATTGCGTAAAAATAAATTAATTTATCTCGTATAATCTAGTTTTTCCTCTTTTTATCTAAAAATTACGCTATAAACGTAAATTTATCACCTTCTTGCATTCCCAGATTTTAGGTATAATATATTTACGGTAATACCGAAAAAGGAGAAGTATTATGAGTATAGGAAAAAAAATCACAAAAATTCGAGAACAGCAGAATATGAAAATGACTGAGTTAGCTAAAAAAGCACAGATTTCTGTTTCCTATTTAAATGATATAGAAAAGGGGCGAACTAATCCTTCTATTGATACTTTGAAAGCTATTGCTATAGCTTTAAATTCAACTCCTGGTTATCTATTAGATGAACAAGAAGATAGTCTCATAAGTATTAATAATACTAAAATTATTCCTATTCTTGGTGTAATTAGAGCCGGCCTTCCCTTACTCGCCGAAGAAAACTGGGAAGAAGAAATAGAAGTACCACCAAATTTACACGCCGACTTTGCTTTGCGAGTTATCGGTGATTCAATGTCTTGGGCAGGAATCCATGAGGGAGACATTGCAATTTTACAGAAAATAGATATTCCCTCACATGGGATGATTGTTGCAGCCGGCATTGAGGACGCTACTTGGGAGGCAACATTAAAATTTTATGTTAAAGAAAATGGAAAGCCGATTTTGAGGGCTGCTAACCCTGCTTATGAAGATATAGTTATCACACCAGCTCACCGTATAATTGGACAAGTTGTATCAGTGCAGAAGGAACCTCCTACTCTGCAAACCTATAAGGATATATTAATTCCCAGGGAAATTATGGATGAGCAGTGGCAAAAGGCAATAGAAAAAGCCACCCAATACGGATTGGATGGCGAAAAAGTTGAAAAATTGATTGAATTATTTGCCCACATGGCAAAAAATTTTTAGCCCAACAATAATAAAATTATAAAGTATAAAACTCTACTCATTAATAAAATTATAAAGTACCAACCAATTTTAGTTGATAAAGGAGACGTTAAGATTATTGGGAAGGTTGTTGAAGTTAAGTTCAAACTTTAATTTAGACTATGGAGCCATATTATAAACGAAAAAGAAATGCTTCGATTACTTCTAGAAAAAATGTCCGGTAATGAAACTACTACCCTTTCGGTAGTAGTTTCTGTTGTTTATGGGGAGTTCGACAAAAAGTGTCATTATCTTACAATCTAACAAGGGGGGGGTGACATCGTGGATAAGCTTTGGAAAAACGGGGTCCGTGAGCACTGGTAGCAAGATTGGACATGCTGTCTGCGGCCACCGAATAAAATAGGTCGATATGGATCTTCTGTGGAAATGCGTTGTTATAGTATGTATTAATAAACTTGCGAGTTCGTTAATCCAATGTTTAGGCGAAATTGCCGCTAGGAGGAAAACTATGTCTAAGAAGAAATCTAAAAAAAAGAAACAAAAGAAGAATTACTCTACTATAGAGCAACATGCACGTCAAGGTAAGCAACTTATCCCTCCCTTTATGCAAATACCTAATTTAAAGTTTAATTCATGGGTCAATGACCGATTGCCTGAGTTGCTTTGGGCAGTGTTATTAATATCCCATTTAGACCGTGAGCGAGCTATAGCGATTTTTCGGAAAGCAATTAAATATTGGTACAATGCTTCGGTTTCAAGTCCTAAAGATTTGACACACACCGCTCTTGGTGAGTTGGGTTCAGAACAACTACGGGAATTTTTAGATTTTCTTTGTGCAGATCCAAATGTCAAAACAGTTTTACGCCCCCTCTGTCTATTGAATGATTTACCTGGCAAAGAACAGTGGCAAGGTGCTATTAATAACGAGGCATCCATAGAACATTGGGATGATATAGCACTGGCAGTTGGGAAAAGCTTAAATAATCAATCACAAGAAGCTACCGATTGTAGATGGGTTAGAGTTTATTACCAAATTGTTATTGGTAAATTAAAGTTACCTTCAGAAGAATTGGTTAAAGAAATCATTTATTATCCAAATTTCGGTAACATGCGTAAAGTTAGACCGTCAATTAGAGCATTAGAAATGGGATTAAATATGATTGAAGAAGAAAGTAGTCAATGGTCTAAACAGTTTTGGGACCAGTGCCTAAACGATACTCCATGTAGAGATTGGGTCACCAGTAAAAAAGGTGAAATCACGAAAACTGGTACCACGCTAGAAATTATTAAAGGTACAAAAGAAGAATTAATAAAGCATTGCGATAACACAAGAATAACCACAGCTGTAGATGCTAAGCATGATGCTGTTTTTGGTATAGCTTTGTACTGTCTTTCAATTCTAGAAGAATTATTAAGAGTTGGGAATAGCACGTCTGTCGTTGGGCGCCTGGGCTTACGCACGCTAGTAGAGTGCTATATAACTTTGGCTTACTTGTACAAAAAAGATGATCCCGAATTATGGCTAACATATAGAAATTATGGGGCTGGTCAAGCTAAATTAACTTTTCTTAAGTTGGATCAAATGGAAACAAAACCCGAATACGTAGATGTAGAAACGTTACAAATTTTGGCTGGAGAAGATTTATGGCAAGAATTTGTTAACATTAACCTTGGACATTGGGAAAATTCGAACCTACGTAAGATGAGTGAAGAGGCGGGAGTCAAATCTGAATATGATAAGTATTATTCCTGGACCTCGGGATACATCCACGGACAATGGGGGGCTGTTAGAGATACTGTATTTCAAACATGCAGTAACCCTTTACACAGACTACACAGAATCCCTTGTGAGAAGCATAATGAACTAAATGATGTTATTGCCGACGCTGCTTTACTTATGGACAAGGTTTTAGAGTCTGTTCATAAAATGTACCCTGATTTTTTAAAAAGGGTTAAAATATAAATTTATAATTAGTACTAAAATTTCGCGGTAACTTCACCTAACACCACTATACACGGTTCCGCTACCTTCCGACCAACTCAGCAGCTGTCATGCTTTTGCGGCAGGGATCCGGAGCCTGGGACGAGCAAAAAGCCCGCCAGTCTGCGGGCAGAGAAAGTTCGTTTAGCTCCAATGCATTAGAAGCCATGGCCTGTTTTGGGTCCCATCTTTGTCTGTTATTACTGTCAACTTACCAAATAAATAGGAGTGTTTTACATGAATATTAATGTTGATTTTTTAATCCTTGGTCTTACAGGGCCATTAGGAGCTGGTTGTACTACCCTTGGGCGAATGATTGAGAGAGTTAAACCAAGTATCTTGATAAAAAGAAAGAAACTATATGAGAGTGTACTCGAGCAGATGCAGGAATTGAGCAGAAAAATGGAGAGCATAAATGATGATATTGAACTAAAACAGCTACACAAGAGGCTAATGAATTGCTATAAAGAAAGGGCTTGCTTAGAGGTTCTTCGGAGGGTCAATGACCCAGCATTTGTTTATATTTCAATGTCGGCTTTAATAGTCAAGCTGGCAGTTGATTGCGTTTCAACTCCTGAATTTGAGGCTTGGGAGCAAGAAAACACCGAACTTGGCGGTTTGCTCAGGGGTTTCAAAAGTAAGTGGAATGAAGTAATAATCAAATATGATAGTAATGAAAAGACGTATCATTGTTTAGGCAATGAAGATTTAGAAAAGATAGACGAAATGTTTATGGAGTTAAATAAACTTCGTACAACTATTGTTGGCAAGGAATTAGAACTGTTTTTCAATCACAGCATTGATGAGTTTCACCTTCAGACTTTTGGAGACAACTTACGTTTAACGGGAAATGCTTTTAGTAACTCTTCGAGCCAACCAATTTCGCAAGAGAATCTATCAATCGTTGCGAGAGAAGTTAATCGTCTAATTAAATACTATAGGAATAGAAATGATAACAAGCAAGCAAGTTGTTTTGTGGTTGATGCGTTTAGGAATCCTTCAGAAGTTGAGTTTTTTAGAAGGTATGACCAATTTTTCTTGATATCCATTTATGCTTCGGAATTAACCAGACGGCAACGAACCGAGCGAATATTAAGCGGAAAGAATTATGATAGGGAGAACTTTGTTAGTTTATTTAGATCAATAGACGAAAGAGATTGGGGAGCAAATAATAAGTTAAAGGACTTACATAAGCAAAATGTTGCTAGATGTTATTATCTAGCCGATATTGCGATCAACAATGATGATGATAGTACAGATTTCGATTTTCGTCTGTTTAAGAACTTTTTAAAGTACTTTGCTTTAATAGCCTCCCCAGGCTGTATTCAGCCAACAAAAGAGGAAACATATATGAACTTAGCTTACTCACTAAGTTTAAGGTCTACTTGTATTTCTAGAAAAGTCGGTGCTGTTATCACAGATAAGGCAGGATATGTTTTAGGGTTAGGTTGGAATGATGTCGCTTTTGGACAAGTTGGGTGCGGATTGCGGCAAAAGCGTGACTTCAAAGCGACTTTTGATTCGCTATTTTCAATTGATGTCCTGAAAAAAGCAATAGTAGATCAAGATTTGGCGGCTTTCGATGACCACGAATCGTTTTGTTTTAAGGACGTATTATCAGAAAAGAAAATTAAAGATAAATTAGACGCCCTTGAACTAAAGCAGGATGTGAAAGATAAGATCCTGAAGACTCTTAAAGTTAAGAGGCTTGAGTATTGTAGGGCGCTTCACGCTGAGGAAAATGCGCTGCTACAAGTCGCGGCTAGAGGTGGGATGGGTGTAAGAGGCGGCGAGATATATACCACCACATTTCCCTGTGAATTATGTGCTAAGAAAATTTATCAATCAGGAATACGTAGAATCTATTATACTGAGCCCTACCCGAACAGTATTTCCGAAGATGTATTCTTAAATGATGGTATTAGAAACATTGAAACTAGGCAATTCGAGGGTGTTAAAAGTTTAAGCTATTTTAAGCTCTATAAGTCTAATTATGATAAAAAAGAAGCTCAAGAGTTAGAAGACGTCTAAGTGGCCACAGCATCTAACAACCGCATTCACGGCTCCGCTGCGCTCCGACCCAACTTCTAGGCTGGTATGCCTTCTTGGATGATGAAGTATGCTGAACTGTATGGAAACATGCAGAAGTACCGGATAAAAAGCCAGTACGGTAACAATATTGAATACTCTTCTAGAATTCGTTGACACTAGGAAAGAACTATTAGGAAACGCCAAAACCTTTATCAACATAGCAAAACAACATAAAGAAATAAGAAACAACTTATTAGGAGGCGTTGCCATAATGAAAGGATTTGATAACAAACTTAAACCTACGATGGGTAAATTAAAGGGTTCTCTTTATCAATTATAACCTTATTTTATCTAATAATAGCTAATTTTAAAGAAACCGCTGATGGAAAATAAACAATACATAAAAAACGCCATCAAACATGAATTGGATGGCGTTTTTAAAAGTTAAAAATTACATTATTATTTATGTCAGATTGTAAAATAAGGTATAATAATATGGTAAATATCACGAATTTTACCTTTTTTTAATAATATATCCAATGGAGGTGAAAACTTGGAGAAAAATAATAAAATTAAAGAAAGTATATTAGAAATTTTAAATAACTCTCCAACCTCACCGTTCTTATTTATAGGAACTGGTCTATCTATTAGATATCTAAAAACGGAGAGTTGGGAAGATCTTTTAAGACTATTATCAAGTAAAACAAAAGATGATGAATTAGCTTTTGAATTTTTTTTTAACCAAGCTAAACGAAAATTAAAAAGTTCCAAAAAAAATATACTTTTTCCTGAAATAGCTAGTTTAATTGAAAACGAGTTTAATCATAAATGGTTTACTGATAATAGATTTAAAACAACTAGAAAGAAATATGCTAATTTAATTAAATCAGGAATTAGTCCTTTTAAAATAGAAATTGCTAATCATTTTAAAAATAAAACTATTGTAGATACAACTGTAGAGTTAAAAAGAGAAATTAATTTATTAAAAAAAGTAGGAGAAAAAAATATAAGTGGTATGATTACCACAAACTATGATACTCTTCTAGAACAAATTTTTCCCGAATATAAAGTTTATGCTGGGCAACATGAACTTATTTTTTCACCAATTCAAGGCATAGGGGAAATTTACAAAATTCATGGATGCTGTACTAAGCCAAATACAATAGTAATTAATTCAGAAGATTATAAATTGTTTAATGAAAAAAATGCGTATTTATCAGCTAAACTTTTAACTATATTTCTAGAGCATCCAATAATTTTTATTGGCTATTCTTTAAATGATGAAAATATTAATAAAATACTAAAATCTATAATAAAATGTCTTTCACAAGAACAACTATCACAACTTAAGAAGAGGTTAATATTTGTTGAATGGAATAAAGACAAAAAATCAAATGATGAAATATCAATTTACAGTAAAAATTTCGAAGAAGATAATAAAACACTTGATATGACTAGATTATTTATTAACGATTTTTCCATTCTTTATAATGCTCTACTCGAAAATAATACTAAATCTCGTTATAGTATAACTATCTTGAGAAAATTAAAAGAAGATATTTATGATCTTGTACTAACTAATGACCCAAAAGGACAATTAAAAGTCTTAAGTCCAATTAATAAGATCGAAGATAAAAATAAAATTGATTATGTAGTAGGTATCGGTATTTCAAAACAATTTGCTATAAAAGGTTTAATCGGAGTTAATTCTGAAGATGTATACAAAGATATCTTATTTGATACATTGTGTTCTAATCCTGAATTCAACATTAATATTTTTATAGAAAAAACTTTACCTGAATTACTAAAAAATAATGGTAACAGTATACCAATATATAAATATATTAAAATTTTTAATAATGATAATAAGTTACCAAAAAGAATAAAAGATCAAATTAAACACAACTATACTGACTTATTAAATAGATATTTAAAAAAGAATCAATTAGATACAACAATTAAAATTTTACGTAAAAATTATAACGATTTATATTGTTCAAAATTAATTGCAAGAATAAAAGAAGAAAATATGAATGTTAATGATTTATATGAATATCTAAAAAGTATATTTAATAATTATCCAGATATTCTTAGCCCAACCAATAATAATAACAATCAAAAGTCAGATATTAGAAGATTAATAAAAATTTATGATTGGTTAAAATATTATAAAAAATAATTAAGAAGAAAATACGCCCAATTCGGGCGTATTTTCTTCTTAATTGGATTGTTTTCACGTCAACTGTTTGAAAGCCGAACCAGTGAGGACTTTCTCACTCACCGTCGGTGAAGCGAGGACTAATCTCACTCGCCTCAAAGTAAATTTCTTTGTTGTTATTATAATATATTTAATTATATTACTTAATGTTCATTATTATTTATTTCTCTTATTTATTACTATTATTCTTTTTTTATCTTATTTTTCCTTTTTAAATTTTAAAAATTTAATATATTTTTTTATATAGTATTAGTCAATATAGGGTTGTTTTTTTATTTTCAAAAACATGTATAATAAATATAAAATCTTATTCGTTTAATAGATGTATTAGGAGTGGGGAAATTGGTCAAAAAAAATAATTTTAGTCGTGTTTGCATGTACCTCCGAAAATCCCGGGCAGATCTTGAAGCTGAAGCTCGTGGTGAAGGTGAGACTCTAACTAAACATAAAAAAACCTTACTTAAACTGGCTAAAGAAAATAATATTAACATTATCAAAATTAGAGAAGAAATTGTTTCCGGAGAAAGCTTAATGCACAGACCTGAAATGCTGGAATTACTTAAAGAAGTTGAAGAAGGAAAGTATGATGCAGTCCTTTGTATGGATATGGACCGCCTTGGTAGAGGTAATATGCAGGAACAAGGACTTATTTTAGATACTTTCAAAAAAACAAATACAAAAATTATTACACCTAGAAAAATTTATGACCTTAATGATGAATTTGATGAAGAATATAGTGAATTTGAAGCATTTATGGCCAGAAAAGAATTGAAAATAATAACTAGACGTCTCCAAAGAGGTAGAATACGTTCTATTGAGGAAGGAAATTACTTGGGAGCTCGCCCACCCTATGGATATATAATAGAAGAGAACGGTAAAGAAAGATATCTTGTCCCACATCCGGAACAGGCTCCAGTAGTTAAACTCATATTTGAACTTTATACTCATGATGATCCAGAAAAACGTATGGGTGCAAATAAAATCGCCAATGAATTAAATAAATTAGGTTGCCGGTCAGCTACCGGTAAGGAATGGAAAGGCTCATCAGTATTATTTATTTTAAAAAATGCAGTTTATGCTGGTCGTATCCAGTGGAAAAAACGTGAAGAGAAAAAATCAACAGATCCTTTTAAAACAAAAGATGTACGTACAAGACCCAAAGAAGAATGGATTGACGTAGAAGGCAAACATGAACCTCTTGTAACTATGGAAACTTATTTGAAGGCTCAAGAAATACTAAAAAATAAATATCATGTACCTTATCAACTGGAAAACGGTATAACCAACCCCTTGGCTGGTTTAATAAAATGTGAAATATGTGGTTCATCTATGGTTTATAGACCATATAAACACCAACAATACCCTCATATAATCTGCTATAACCGTTTTTGTAAAAATAAAAGCAGCCGTTTTGAATATGTAGAAAAGAAAATTATAGAAGGTCTGAAAAACTGGTTAAAACAATATAAAGCTCAATGGGAGAATTTTAAAGAATCAGAGGAAAATTATTCTCATAATAATGTTATCGAAATAAAACAAAAAGCACTCCAGAATTTAGAACGGGAATTAAAAGAACTGGAGAAACAAAAAAATAATTTGCATGATTTATTGGAAAGAGGTATTTACGATATTGATACCTACCTCTCCCGCTCTCAAATTATAGCTGAACGAATCGAAAATTGTCGTAAAACCATCGAAAATACTAAACAAGCCATATTACATGAACAGAAAAAAGAAAAGGCTCAGAAACAAATTATACCCGCTCTGGAACACGTTTTAGAAATCTATCCCAAGACTGAAGATCCTGCCCAAAAAAATAGCCTTCTTAAATCCGTCCTTGAAAAAGCTGTCTATAAAAAAGAAAGATATCAGAAGGATGATAATTTTTCATTAGTGTTATACCCAAAACTCCCAAATCAACAAAACCTCGGAAGCCTTTAATTTCAAGGCCTCCGAGGTTACAGATAAAGCGTAAGTGGTAATTCATTTCCCTCTTTATCCACACCGATAGGATCATATAGTGATACTTCACCCCGATTCTTTTTAATAGCTCTTAAATGCATGAGAATCTCATTTTCAATA
>JASKKI010000091.1 GCA_030154225.1 Clostridia bacterium
TATAACACCTCCTGGAAAGCAACTATTTTTTCAAATACAGCCCGTGCAGTTGGAACCATTCCACCTGTACGTCCATAAAAATCAACGGGAACCTTTCCATTAACAGCAAGGCGAATATCTTCAACCATTTGACCTAAGCTCATTTCTACAGTTAAAATTCCTTTAACACTTTCTAAGACTTCTTGTAAAGCAAAGGTTGGAAAAGGCCATAATGAGATTGGTCTAAACAATCCTGCTTTAATTCCTTCCTCCCTAGCCATATCTACGGCAGCTTTACAAACCCGGGAAGTTGTTCCATAAGCCGCTAGTAAAATCTCAGCATCATCAGCTAAATAGGTTTCTGCCCTTTGTTCTTTAGCTTCCATTTCACCAAATTTTTCTGCTAAACGGTTTACATGTTGTTCTAATTTTTCAGGTTGTAAATAAAGAGAATTAATTACATTTTTTTTGCGATTTTTTTTACCTGTAGCTGCCCATTCTTTAACAGGTAGTTCTTTCTTTTCGGTCATTTTAATTTCTACAGGTTCCATCATTTGACCTAAGACACCGTCACCTAAAACCATTACAGGATTTCTGTATTTATCAGCCAGATCAAAGGCTTCAATAGTTAAATCAACAGCTTCTTGAACAGAAGCAGGTGCTAAAACCAGTAACCGATAATCTCCATGGCCACCACCTTTAGTTGCTTGAAAATAATCCCCTTGAGCAGGTTGAATACTACCTAAACCAGGACCTCCACGCATCATATTGACTATAACACAGGGCAATTCCGCTCCTGCAATATAAGAAATACCTTCAGTTTTTAAGCTAATACCTGGACTGGAAGAAGAGGTCATTACTCGAGCTCCCGAACCGGAAGCACCATAAACCATATTTATGGCGGCAATTTCACTTTCTGCCTGTAAATATACACCACCTACTTCAGGCATTCGTTTAGAAAGATATTGGGGAAGCTCATTTTGCGGGGTTATAGGGTACCCAAAGAAATACCTACAGCCTGCCCTAATAGCCGCCTCTCCTAAAGCTTCATTCCCTTTCATCAATATTTTATTCATCCTTTTTTCCCTCCTTTGGTGGCCTTCTCACTTCGATTACCACATCAGGGCACATCATTGCACAAAATCCACAGGAAATACATTCTTCTTGTTGGGTAACTGTTGCCGGATGAAAGCCCTTGCTATTTATCTTACTTTTATCCATAAAAACAATTTTTTTAGGACACACGGTAGTGCACAATTCACAACCCTTACATTTTTCTTCTTTGAATATTACTCTATCCAAAGACTTCACCTCCTAAATTATAATTCCCAGGGAGTTAACATGAATATTTCAATGCCCAGAACAGGAATTGAAATAGCTTCTTTTATCTGTTGGAGCAAATCTTGGTGACAACATAAAAATCTTATTGTTTTATTTAAATCTTTAGCAATGGTTTCTACTTTCTTATGGCCTTCAAGTATATCCTTTACAGTAGTAGCACGTCCCAAATTTGGATTACTAATTATACCCTTAATTTTTATTCGTGCTGCCTGTTCTATAACTTTCATCATCTGGTCCACCCCATTATAATCTTGAGTAAAAGGCCTGTATGGATTAATTACCAGTAAAACTTCTGCATTTTTCTCTTCCAAAATAGAACTGAATCTTCCCAGGACAATTGCTCCTACATTATCACCACCGACATCAATAACAATATTTGCATTCTCCTTTTGTAATTCACCCAATACTTCAGGAATAATAACAGGTAAATCAGAGTTTGCCAAGTACGGTGGGGGTAAGACAACTTTAACTCCTTTACTTTCCATTTGTTCTTTAGCTTTGCGAGAACGAAAATAAGGATTAACAATATCTAAATCAATTAAAGTACTTTGATTTTTAACAGCAAGATTTATAGATATTTCAGTTTTTCCACTACCAAAATTTCCGGTAAGAACAGTAATCATATTGTTAATCCCTCCTAAAACTTCAAATTATCTTACATAAGTGTTTCTTACTTTGCCAATCTTATTAATTCTTTCTTCTGCTAAGCGTTCAGCAGCTAAATAGGTGGGAATACCATCCCTTTCGGCAATTTTGAAAACACCTAAAACATTATCATAGATTTTGGCAATTTTAGCATAAGCTTTTTCTTTATTATAACCATTTAATTCCTCAGCTACATTGATAACCCCACCAGCATTAATTACAAAATCGGGAGCATATAAAATACCTTTTTTATCCAGAGCATCTCCATGTTCGGGATTCTGGAGAACATTATTTGCTGCCCCTGCTATAATTGAACACTTAAACAAGTCAATTGTATTATCATTTACACCTGCTCCCAAAGCACAAGGAGCGAAAATGTCACATTCTACTGAATAGACTTCATCAGGTTTCACTGCTTCTGCTCCATATAAATCTACTATTATTTCCACATTTTTCTCATTTATATCAGTAACAATGAGTTTTGCACCTTCTTCAGCTAAATGACGACATAAATTTTTACCTACATTACCTAATCCCTGTACTGCAATTACTTTATTTTTTAAAGAATTATCTTGCCATTTAACCATGGCACAAGCCTTTATACCTTGCCATACTCCATAAGCTGTAGCAGGAGAAGGATCTCCACTGCCACCTTGACCTACTATTCCACAAACATAAGGAGTTTCCATCCGGATATATTCCATATCTTGAACAGTGGTACCAACATCTTCAGCAGTAATATATCTTCCACCTAAGGAATGAACAAAACGTCCAAAAGCTCTAAAAAGCGCCTCAGATTTATCTTTATAAGGGTCACCAATAATTACTGTTTTACCACCACCTATATTTAAGCCGGCAGCAGCATTTTTATAGGTCATTCCACGGGATAATCTTAGTGCATCAACTATGGCCTCTTCTTCAGTGGCATAAGTCCAAAATCTAGTTCCTCCCAATGCCGGTCCCAGGGTTGTATCATGGATTGCAATTATTGCTTTCAACCCCGAAGTCTCGTCTTGACAAAGAACTACTTGCTCATAATCATATTTTTGTAAATACTCGAAAATCTTCATATCCCTTCCCCCTTTTAAAAGTTATGAAATTGTTCAACAAAATATATTGCAAATATCATGCCATGATTATATCTTCAAAAATCCTCTTATATATTGCATTATTTTGCAAACAATGCAATACCCTGCAAGCATATTCTTGCAGGGTATTATTTCTTTCTTTAAGTATTGACTTTTTATATATTTTTAACCCAATTAAATTCATCTGATTCTGTACCATACTGGAGACCAGTTATATAATTATACAATTTTATAGCTAAACTGTTTGAATCATAATTATCGAGTAAAATTTCCTCATTATTGTATGACATTTTTCCTACTGGTGAAATTACCGCAGCAGTACCTGTACCGAAAATCTCTTCCAAAGAGCCGTCTTGGCTTGCAGATACAACCTCATCAATAGATATTCTTCTTTCTTCAACAGGTATTCCCCATTTTTTTAACACTTTAATAACCGAATCTCTGGTTATACCGGGTAAAATACTTCCATTCAAAGCAGGAGTAATTACTGTACCATTAATTTTGAAAAAGATATTCATTGTCCCAACTTCTTCTACATATTTTCTTTCTACGCCATCCAACCACAATACCTGGGAAAAACCTTTTTGTTTAGCTTCTTCTGCTGCTAAAAGACTGGCAGCATAGTTAGCCATTGTTTTAGCTTCACCTAAACCACCACGTACAGCTCTAACATATTTTTCTTCTACTAAAATTTTAACCGGCTTAAGCCCTTCAGGGTAATAAGCACCTACCGGAGATAAAATAATAAATAGTTTGTATTGGATAGCCGGTCTAACACCTAAAAATGCTTCGGAAGCAATAATAAAAGGTCTAATATATAATGAAGTCCCTTCTTGGTTTGGTATCCAATCATATTCCAGTTTAAGTAATTCACTCAATGCCAACATCAATAAATCCACATCAACTTCCGGAATACAAACTTTCCTACAGGACCGATTCAGCCTTTCGAAATTATCCCGGGCCCTAAATAGTTGTACTTTTCCTTCTTTTGTTTTATATGCTTTTAATCCCTCAAATACACCTTGTCCATAATGTAAAACACAAGCAGAGGGATCTAAAGCTACAGGACCATAGGGTTCTATCCGCAAGTTATGCCAACCCTTATCTTTTGTATATTCCATAACAACCATATGGTCGGTAAATATTGTCCCAAAACTAGAAATGCAGGCAGGCTTTTCCTTGGGTGAAGTGGTTTTGTTGATAATTAATTTTTCCATGATTACTCCTCCTAAAAAAATTCTATTTAAATAATTATATAACATAATACTGTATTATAAAATATTCGTAAATACATTTTTTGTAAGGTTCTAATTATTTCAACCCGTATTTCTCTAATTTATAATAAAGATTTCTTATCGATATTCTTAGTCTCCTGGCTGTTTCCGTTTTATTACCATTACATTCTTTTAAAACCCTGGTTAGCAGGTCTTTTTCCCATTTTGCAAATAATTCATCATAAGAGTTATTAATTATTTCTTTCTCGGTCAACGAAATATCCCTTTGTTGATTGTCAAGTAATGGCAAGTGTTTAAGTTCTATTACCGTTTCATAATGTTTCATGTTGATAACGGCACGCCCCAGAACATTTTCCAATTCCCTTACATTTCCAGGCCAATCATAGTTTAATAGAGAATTATATACTTCACCGGAAATTTTTAATATATTTCTGCCATATTCCTGATTTAACTTTTGGATAATATGCATAATTAATTCATAAAGATCTTCTTCCCTTTCCCTTAAAGCAGGTATAAATATTGGTATTACATTTAATCTATAATATAAATCTCTTCTAAATAATTTATTATCTATTAACCTTTCCAAATCCGCATTTGTAGCTGCTATTACTCTAACATCTATAGGCCGGGGCTTAGTATCACCTACTCTTAATACCTCTTTTTCTTGTAATACTCGTAATAATTTTGTTTGTAAATTCCAGCTTATTTCTCCAATTTCATCTAAAAAAATAGTACCTCCATGGGCTTCTTCAAATAATCCAACTTTACCACCTTTTACTGCACCAGAGAAAGCTCCTTCCACATATCCAAATAGTTCACTTTCTAATAAGTTTTCATTAATAGCTGCACAATTAACTCTTACAAACTGCCCACTTATTCTATTGCTCGCATTATGTATGGCATGGGCAAACATCTCTTTTCCAGTTCCACTCTCTCCCCTCAATAAAACAGTAGCCGGGGTAGGAGCTGCTCTTCTAGCTTGTTCAATTACGGCCCTTATTTTTTCACTATTTCCCACTATATCAGAGAAATTATATTTTGCTTCTAACCTTCTAATAATTCGCTTAGCTTTATATAACTCTTGAGATAATTTCTTTAACTCTGATATATCATGAATAACACCAACACTACCCTTAAGTTCACCATTTACTTCAATGGGAGCAACATTAACTATAACCTCTTTACGATGGGGCCCAACTTTCATTACAACACCTTTGACAGGTTTCCGTGTTTTTAATACATGTAAATGCATACTTTCTCCTTCTGCAATATCAACAGTAGCCGGCTTATTTAATACATCTTCTTCCCTTAAACCTGTTAATTTAGTATAAGCTGGGTTAATTAATATTCCATATCCATTTTCATCCACTACAGAAATGGCATCTTGAGTTGCATCTATGATAGCTTGTAGAAGTGATTTAATTTGCTGAAGATTAGTAATTTTTTCCGCTAACTGTTTAACCTCAGAGATATCTCTGAATACTGCAGCAGCACCTATTATTCTACCTTTATCATCTAAAACCGGAACTCGGTTAGTAATAATTATTATATCACCTAAATTTTGTTGTTGATTAATCTCGGCAATACCGGTTTTTAATATCTGAGGTAATCTGGTATTTTTTATTACTTCTCCAACTGGTTTTCCTATTACTTCTGAAGCCTGTTTACCTATTAGTCTCTCGGCAGCTGTATTAAAAATTACTATTCTTTCATTTAAATCTATAGCCACCATGGCATCATGGGTTGAATTTAGAATTGAATAAATTCCTTTTTCCAGCATTATACCATCCCCTGAAAGTATTTAATCTGATACTTCCCTATTAAATTTAAAACTCCTGCTAACGTCCAAAATTATCTATTAATCGTAAAAAATAAACTTTATCAATTAAAGCTGTTAAGGATTGTTTTTCAGTAAAAATATGTAAATATACCAAGAAAATCATAACCATAATTTTAACTATATTACTTAGGTTCGAAATTAATACTATACCCATTGACATTCCTAAAAAATTTGATCCGGTATCTCCTAACATACCTTTTCCTTTAAAATCCACAGGTACATAGGCGATAATACTAGCTATTATAATACTTAAAAATAAACGACTTGCGGGATAAAAAATAGAAAGTAGAATAGATGCAAATATAAATACTTTTAAAGTCCGGCCTGGCCTTACATCTAAAAGATTAAAACTATTAGTTGTTAGAATTAGAATGATGAAATTAATAATTAAAAGTAATATATTTTGTGAAATTTGATAACTAAAAAGTAGGCTAAAAAGAGAAATAAGTAATGCTTTTAAAACACCAGAAGTTAATTCTTTATCTCTAATAAACATTAAAAAATGACCTTTTAAACCTTTAACTTTATGATTTCCTAATAAATCATCAATAAAACCAACTAGTAAAGTAGTTGTTAAAATCAACAGGATAAAAAATATATTTTTTTCAGAATTTATTATTCCATATATTAATAAATAAGGGGTTGTCCCTAACCAAATAACCAAACCTAGACCAATAGGAATTTTTTTACCAAGGTAGTTTTCTCTTACTGCACCGTTATTTAATAATAATTTACTTACGGGATTTAATATGATTTTGGTTAAAAGAAAGCTAAGTAATATCAAAACAATACCCATTAACGCCAACCCTTTATAGTTAATGTCATAAATACATCTTTTAGTTGAGTTCCCCTATGTAAAAAGCCAACCCAGTTTCTTCCAGTTTCAGCATGGGCCATATTGGTGTCCACTTCTATTATTTTATATCCTTTTGCAATAGCATCAACTGTCATACCTACCTCTACTCCAAAACCTGAAGCAAGTGGTAATAAATTTTCGAAAACCTGTCTGGTCATTACCCTCTGTCCAGATAATGGTGCTTTAAAATCTTTTTTCGTTAAAATTTTCAATCCAAGGGAAGCAGCTTTTTTTACTAAACCAAATCCCCCTTTTGTGGAAGCGGGTGGAAATACAGCAATAGCCATGTCACTTTTACCATTTATTACTGGTTCAATAAGCTTTGTTATCTCTATAGCTGTATTTTTTAGATCTGCATCAACAAGGGCTACAATATCTTCTTTTATAAATTTTGCTCCTATATTTAAAGCATTACCTTTACCTTTATTAATTGCTAAGGAAATAACTTGCACTCCTGTATTTTCTGCTAACTCGCCGGTATTATCAGAAGATCCATCATCAATAACTATAATTTGATTAATTTCTTTTATTTTTTTTAAACTAAATATGGTCTTAGTGATACTTTCTGCTTCGTTAAAAGCAGGAATTAATGTAGTAACCCTGGCTTTATTCATGGCTATTTACTCCTTTTTGTATTTTCTAAAATAGATAATATTAAAGCTATTTGTCCCGGTATATTTTGGAGATTAGGTATTCTACATACACCACTCTCAACCTGTTCTTTTATAATTTTTAAACTTCCAGGTTCCATGGGTTCAATAACATAAAGTGGGATTTGACTTTTTAGAAGATTAATGATTGAGTTTTCCGCTTCAATTAATAATTTTTCTTGGGAGTGATAACCATTAATTATAATTATCCCATCCAACTCTTCACCGTATTTACCAATGCTTCTGATAATATCATTTTCTTCTAAAATACTTGTCATTTTATTGGTTTCGCCATTAAGAATTAAGTTCGATATGTGTTCTGATAACATACTACTAGTAAATCGTTCCCTCATCCAATCATAAAATTTTAGTCTAGTGCTAGAAACAATTATCGCACCTGATTGTTCTAAAATATTAGCTACATCTTGAGAAGGTCCATTTTGCTCTATTTCAATTATGGCAAATTTTTTTCCTTGTAATTTATTATTAATTAAAAATGGTTTTACTTCAGCTACGAAATTATAATAATAATTTAACTCATTTTGTTTTTTAACCAATTCAATTCTTAGATTTTCTGTTTCTTTTTTTAAATTCAAATAATCATTTTCCAATTTACCAATCCATATCTGCTGTTCTCTAGCCAAATTCTCCATAAAATCTTCACCAACTAAGGTACTACCGATCAAAATACCAAGGGCTAAGGCTATGAATATAGCAACCAAGGAGGCCACATGATATCTAAAATCAATAATCATTTGGAATTCCTCCTAAACCCTAATTAAAAGACGTAACTTCAGTATTAGTATTCTCCAAAATTGATTTAAAATAGGTGAAATTGAAGAGACTATGAAAATTGGAATTAATCCTGCTATCAGTACCTGTGCTAAGTGTCCAACGTATACCTTGGGTCGGTATAATTTACTTACTCCTTTAGCATCAATTAATTTCGAACCAACTTTAATTCTTACTAACACTGTACTGGCCATTCCTGCCCTTCCTTTTTCCAAAAAATCAATCATATTGGAATGGGTTCCAACAGCGACAATTAATTCTGCTCCTTTAGCATGAGCTAAAAGCATAGCAGCATCTTCACTGGTTCCTGGAATTGGAAAGATTAAATAATCTAATCCTAATTTTTTTAATCTTTCAATTCCCGGTGCTTTTCCATTAATATAGGCGTGAACTAATAATTCGGCATTACATCGTAACGCTCTGTCAGATATACTATCCATATCCCCCAAAATTAAATCCGGCTTGTAGCCTAATTCTAATAAGGCATCAGCTCCTCCATCCACAGCAACTAATACCGGTTTTACTTCATTTAAATAAGGTTTGATAGCCAATAAATCTTCTTTATAACTTTGACCTCTTACTACTATAACAACGTGCTTTCCCTTAAAAATGGTTTTTATTTTTGGATAAGAAACATTATTTAGTATCAATTCTTTTTCTTTTAAAGCATAAGTAAGAGTATTATTAACAAATTTGTTTAATTCTTTCCCTAAATTCTTTTGGGTTTCCATTAATAGATTTTTCAATCTTTCCGTAGTCATTTTTTGACCAGTACCTATTAACCTATTATCCAAATAAATTTTATTTTCTTTAATAAATACAACCTGTCCATCTTTTAATTCCATGATATTTACACCTACATTATCAATTAAAGGAATACCTGCTTTTAAAAGCACAGCAGGGCCTTGATTAGGATATTTACCTGAAATAGAAAGACCTGCATTTATAACTGCTTTAACTTTTGCTTCTACCAGTGCCTGGGCAGCTACTTCATCTAAATCGGGATGATAGATAACCGCTATCTCACCGGGTTGAATTCGTTTTGTCAAATTTTTTGTTTTTCTATCTACACAAACTTTCCCTTTTAGATGCAAAGTTGTCACTCCCGGAAAATTAAGTTATTTTTATTATTCGAAATAAAATATAGTATCATACATAAGAAATAAAGCTTTGCCCGTTTCTAGTGGTAAGTTTTTTTAAATAAATTGAAAAAAGAATGACTTTTATAGCCATTCTTTTAAAATTTTAAAATAAAAGAAAAAACTTTAATTTTTAATTTTTTATCAAATAAGAATTATTTTTCACCTTCTTTAGGAACTATACAAATAAAAGATAAATCCTCGGTAGATGTATTTATATACTGGTGTTCAATATTATTGGGTACATAGGCTATTGAACCAGCTTTAATTGGATATTCCTGACCGTTCATGTATAAAATGCCGTTACCGGAAACAATAAAATTTATATGAGGCCAAGGATGTTGATGTTTGGGAGAATTTCCATTACTTCTTAAAGTGATTAACCTCATAACATAATCCTGCCAACCTTGTTCGGGACCAATTAATACTTGTTTAAAAGCATTATTAATTCCCGGTCCGTTCATTTCTAATTTTTCCATATCTTTAACATTAGCTACAAACATACTTTCAACTCCTAACTTACTACTTTATGGGATAATCTTAATTTGTCAGCAACCATTGCTATAAATTCACTATT
>JASKKI010000092.1 GCA_030154225.1 Clostridia bacterium
AAAGAAAATTGAATTTGATTTAATAAAATCCCATGTCATTGAAGGTTATAATATTATAAAAAACATCGACTTTCCCTGGAGGGTTGCCGATATAGTTTACCAACATCATGAGAGAATAAATGGGACAGGATATCCTCAGGGATTAATAGGAGATCAAATTCTTATCGAGGCTAAGATTCTTGCAGTGGCCGATGTTGTAGAAGCCATGACATCCCATAGACCATACAGACCTTCCTTAGGAATAGATGCTGCCCTCCATGAAATTTCTCAGAATAGTGGTATACTTTATGACCCCCTTATCGCCCATACTTGTATAAAACTGTTTCGAGACAAGAATTTTAGATTTGACTAGTGTATCCATAATTTCTTGTTAAGAATATTTTATAGTGATGTAAATTACAGTCATTTTGTGCAAATTTATGGTAAAATAAATTGCAAAAAGTCGAAAGAAATTTAAGAAATTTCATGATAAAAGGGGGCTGTAAATAATGCTCAGTATACGTGCTAAGATTAATATTTTATTAGTGGCCATTATTATCATCAGTGCAATTATAGGTGGTAGTGTATTTCAATACATAGAAACCCAAAAAGAATATAACCGGTACATAAACCTGGCAGGAAAACAAAGAGCTTTAAGTCAGAAGATGGCTAAAGAAGTACTAATATATAGGGCAGGAAATAAGAAAATTCTGACTGATTTATTGAAAACTCAAGAAATGTTCGAAAAAACTTTACTGGGCTTTTTAAACGGAGATAACGAACAAAATCTTAAACCTGTAAATAATGTCGACTTAAAAAACAAACTCAACAACCTTTTAGATCAATGGAATAACCATAAAAATTATTTAGAAAAAGCTATCAGCACCAAGGTTTTATCACTAGAAGAGCTTAATCAATATTCAATGGAACTATTTAATACAGCTAATGATGTTACCATAACCTTTGAAAAGGTTGCAAAGGAAAAGGCTGCATTACCTCTACGAATTTTAATTGGCAGCATTACTTTAATTTTTTTATTTTCTCTAATGGGTGGTATAGCTCTTGATCGTCAAGCCTTAAAACCTTTATCACAATTAACTAAAATTACAACGGAACTGGCTAAAGGGAATTTAGCAGTAAAAAATTTTAAATTTGACTCAAAGGATGAAATTGGTACTTTAGTAAAAAGTGTAAATGAAATGCAGCAAAACTTTAAACAAATGATTACCCAGATCACCAATGCTGCGCAGCAAGTTACATCTTCCAGCCAGCAGCTGGCTGCTTCCAGTGATAAAGTCGAACAATATGCCCAAAATATCGGCAGTGCAACTGAAGAAGTAGCAGCTGGTGCAGAGGAACAAACATCGCAGATTACCGATACGGCTCATAATATTGAAAACCTGATTGAAGAGATTGCTAATGTTAGCTCAAAGTCTAAAGAAATGCAGCAGGTTGGAACTAAAACTATCAATATCGTTTCTGAAGGAACTAATTATGTTCATCAGTCAGTGCAACAGATGCATGATATTGAAAATAAAGTACAAAATTCCAGTCATGTTATTAGATTTTTAGGTGAAAAATCTTCAAAAGTTGGAGAAATTGTCAATATTATTAGCGGCATTGCCGAACAAACTAATCTTTTAGCTTTAAATGCAGCAATCGAAGCAGCTCGTGCTGGAGAGCAAGGACGTGGTTTTGCTGTTGTTGCCGAAGAAGTCAGAAAACTGGCTGAAGAATCAGCCCAGGCTACTCAACAAATATCTGAATTGATCAAAGAAATTCAAAATAGTATTTCTGATGCTGTAGGAACTATAGAAGAAAGTACCAGTGAAGTACAAAAAGGTGTTCTCAGTATAGAAAGCACCGGTCAATCCTTTGCTAAAATAAAAACGAATATAGAAAACCTTTTACAACATATTGCCAAAGTTAATGAAAATGCCCAGCAAATGGCTATTGACAGTGATAAAGTGAAAACGGCCATCCAAGAAATAGCATCAGTTAGTGAAGAATTTGCTGCCAGCACAGAAGAGGTAGCCAGTTCAAGTGAAGAACAGGTAAAATCCATTAATGAAATTACTACTTCTGCCCATCAATTAGCTCAGCTAGCTGATGAACTATCTAAATCAGTTGCAAAATTTGAAATTTAAAACTAAATATGCAGAACTGAGTTTGGTTAATTTTTAAGGTTAAATAGAAAAAACCTGCAAAGCAGGTTTTTTTGTTTTTAATCTAATATTATGAAAGGCTGTTAGCTTTTAAACAATCTGCTACCAACTCAATAGTATGTTTAACTTCCACATCAATATTGTTATTTTTCAAACTATGATTTAACTGCATGATACAGGAAGGACACGAAGATGTTACAATTTGGGCTTTACTTGCTTTTATGGCCTCAACCTTATGGTGGGCAACCTTTTGGGACAACTCATAATGGGTTAAGTTAAAAGAACCTGCTGAGCCACAGCACCGGTCAGCCAGCTCCATTTCCACAAATTCATAACTAGGGCTTAAACCCTTGAGAACCTCCCTGGGACTGGTTTTACCTCCCGGAGTTCTTTTTAGATGACAGGGGTCATGATAGGTCACCATAATACCTAGCTCTCGAGGCTTTAGTTTTATGTCCAGAATTTCTACTAAAAATCTGTTAATATCTATTACTTTTCCGGTCAGTTTTCCGGCTTCTTCACTTTCTAAAAGTTCAGGGTACTCCAACCAGGTAGACAGGCAAGTTGCACAGTCCATAATAATATAGTCTACATCCAGGTTAGTAAAGTATTTAATATTCTCCGTCGCCAGAAATTTTGTTACTTCCGTTTCCCCACTGGCCAGAGCGGGAACACCACAGCAGTATTGCTCAGGTATAATTACTTCCACATTATGAGTACCCAATACTTCTAACACACTTATTCCCACCTGAGGATTGACCAGATTGGTTATACAACCGGTAAAATAAGCAACTTTCAATTTAGGATTTTCTACGGTATTCCTGGCGGAAACAGTATCCCGGAAGGCCCTCCCGGATATACTGGGTAATATACTTTCTTTCCGGGCTAAATCCATGGGCATAAGGTTTAAAATCCCGGTACCTCGAACAATTTTTTGCAGGCCACTTTTTTGATAAAAAGCCAGGAGTTTACCCACTGTCTTGAGGCGACCGTTATATTTTAATAAGTGCTGGAAAACATTCTTTTTAATAATAGGTAAACCTCGGGCTAAAACTAAATCTTTTCTAGCTAACCGCACCAGCTTATCTGCTTCTACTCCATTGGGACAATTTTCTGAACAAGAACCACATAAAAGACAGGTAGAAAAGATTTGGGCTAGTTTATCGTTCCATTCCAGGTTATTAGCTTCCAAATTTTCCATAAGTTCAATTTTACCCCGGGCAACATAAGGTTCCCTACCCCTTTCAGCATAAAGGGGGCAATGGGCTTGACACCCGCCACACCGGCTACATTTTTTTAATATTTCCTGATAGTTATTAGTCATAATAATCACCTAGAAAATCTTACCGGGATTGAGAATATTGTTAGGATCAACTGCCTTTTTAATGGCTTTTAAGTAATTTAGACCAGCCTCACCCAGTTCCCATTCCAAGTAAGGTTTTTTCATTACCCCAATACCGTGTTCCCCCGATAAGGTACCGCCTAAATCTAAAGCAGCTTTAAAGATTTCCCCTACCGCTTTTTCTACCCGCTCCATCTCTTCTTGATCATTTTTATCAGCTAAAATATTGGGATGGAGGTTCCCGTCACCAGCATGGCCGAAAACAGGTAAATGCAAGCGGTATTTAGCAGATATTTCTCGTAAACATTTAACCATCTCCGGTATTTTACTCCTGGGAACGGTGGCATCTTCTGATATTTTGGTGGGTTTTAGCTGGACTATGGCCGAAGATACGGCCCTCCGGGCCGTCCATAATTTTTCTCTTTCTTCCGGTAATGAGGCAATTTCTATCCTGCGGCAGTCATTATTTTTACAAACAGTTTCTATGATTTGAATATCTTCTGCCACCTGGGAAGATGAACCGTCAACTTCCATCAATAAAAAGGCTTCGGCATCCAGGGGTAGGCCTAAGTGGGCCTGTTTTTCCACACAATTAATGGTAACCCTATCCATTAACTCTAAAGTAGCAGGGATAACTCCTTCATAGATAATGGCTGTTACTGTCCGGGCTGCATCTTCCAATTTATCAAAGATCACCAGGGCGGTTTTTTTATCTTTAGGCCTAGGTAATAACCTTACAGTAATCTCCGTTATTATTCCCAGAGTTCCTTCGCTACCGGTTAGTAAACGGGTTAAATCGTATCCGGTAACATTTTTCACCGTTTTTCCTCCGGTACGCATAATTTCTCCTGTAGGTGTGACAACTTCCAGGCCGAGGACATAGTCCTTAGTAACTCCATATTTAAAAGCCCTGGGACCACCGGCATTTTCCGCAACATTTCCTCCCATAGTACATGTTTTTAAACTGGCTGGATCCGGTGGATAAAATAAACCCATCTTTTCTACTTCTTGGTGAAATTGACCGGTAATAACACCCGGTTCTACCACAGCCAAAAGATCTTCTTTACTGATTTCTTTGATCTTATTCATCCTGGTTAAAACTAAAGCTATCCCGAAACTTTGAGGTATGGAACCACCACTTAAACCTGTTCCTGCCCCCCTGGGAAATACAGAGAATTTTTCCATATTGGCCAGCTTGATTATTTCTGCTACTTCCCCGGTACTGCCTGGAAAAACAACTGCTTCCGGTATACCCCTTTGAAAAGTGCCATCATAGGAATAGCAAAGCCTATCCTCTAAATGGATAAGTACATCTTCCTGGCCGACAATAGCTTTTAATTTATTAATTATTCTATTTTCCAACCCCTTACCCCCTAACAAGATTGTTGTCTCCATCAAACTTAAACTCCTGTAAATTTTCAATTATCTTCAGGCTTGGATTAGCCTTAATTTCATCCAATAAACTTTGGGAACAATACATTTCTTCTAGGAAAAGGGTATTTTTGATCCTTACTACCCGGGCTTTTCGGGTATCTTTTAAGTGTAATGTTTTTAAAGCAGTCTCTATTACCTCTTGATCTGAATCAAGGACTATAGGAATCATTCCCCGCTGTACAAAACCGGTAGTTAAGCAGTTGAGATAGGTTGTCTGATAATCGATTTTTTGAAATAATCTTTTAGTAATAAAGTCAGCTAAACCTATACCATTGGCATTTCCCTTGGAAGCAGCAGTAAGGTCCAATACAGCAATCCTTTTAAAATCTGGTTTCGCCGGTTCAGATACACCATGGATACGCCATCGGCCGATTACATTGGTATCCATTCCTGTTCCACTGTAGTTTTTACCCATCTCATCAATGATTAACAAATCTAATTTATCAAAAGGAATACCTGGCATTAACTCTTTAGCATATTGTAATAATTTTGCCTCTTCCTCCTCAAATTCTCCCGGTAAAAGTCCTTTAATTAGTGCAGTTTCTTCATAACCGTTTTCCACAATAGCCAAACCCGCTATTACTTTGGTTTCCTGCCTTACTATCCTGGATAACTCCAGGATGATATCACCTATTTCATCGGGCCCTTGGGAGTGAATGGCTTCTGCTCCCAAGGCTCGACCCAAACCAATTCCCAGCATTTTTAATAACCCAGATTCCCGGGGAGCCCGAAAAGCTGTGTGGGCTTTTACCCTATTAACAACTATGATCCCATCTGCCTCTACCGCTTCTTTGGCACAATAAACAGGAATATTATGGGTAGGGGTATTTCCCAATTTTACTACCTCGGCAGAAGCAACTACAGGACATCCCACCCTTTCTTCACTTACACCCAAATGGGCTAAAATTTCTTTTTGGCCCTGGGCAGTTCCCCCTCCATGACTACCCATAGCAGAAACAATCAAAGGGAAACCGCCTTTTTCCTTAACAAACCGGGCTAATTCAGCATAGATTTTGTCAATATTTGTTATGCCCCTACTTCCGCCAGTAATTGCAATAACCTTACCTGCCAAATTACTAGAGTCTAAGTTCAATTTTTCTAACTCCCGGGTCACAGTGCAAATTACATCCTCTACCCTGGGTCGTGGTAAATGTTGTTTTATTTTTACCATTTGTGGAAGTATTACCAAACTAAATCACCTCGGCTATATTTTCCATCTTTCTCCTGGCGGAAATCTTATGATATATAAATACTAATACCACAATTATTAATCCTGGTATATCCGTATAAAGCCCCGGTTTTATTAATAAAAGTGCCCCGGCAAAAAATAAAATGCGCTCAATAATATTAAGTTGTTTAGCATAATAGTTTTCAGCGGCAATGGCCAAGCTAAATACACCCAACATCCCCGTTGCAAAAGCCAACCCGGCTCTCAATAAACTGAAATTTTCCATTAACAAAATGGGACTGTAGGCAAAGATAAAAGGAATAATAAATCCAGCCAGCGTCAATTTCAATCCTGTCCAGCCAGTCTTCATGGGATCATCACCGGCAATTGCTGCAGCAGTATATGAGGCCAAAGCCACCGGCGGCGTAACATTAGATAAAGCACCAAACCAAAATACAAAGAAATGAGCGGCCAGCGGTAATATCCCGGCTTTTTCTAAGGCAGGTGCGGCCGTTACTGCCACAATTATATATAAAGCTGTGGAAGGTAAACCCATACTTAAAACGATACAAGCGACCATAACCATTATTAAGGCAAAAAAGATGGTACCACCGGAAATACTAATAATGTTATGGGCAATTACAGAGCCTACCCCGGTCATAGCGGCAACACCTACAATAAAACCACAGGCAGCACAAGCCATACCCACAACAATCGCTCCCCTAGCCCCATCTTCCAAAGCACCTAAGGCTTCCTTAACACCAATACGAGTACCTTTTTTACTTAAATAACTAGCGATAATGGTAGAAATAATACCCGCAAAACCTGCAAAGAGAGGGGTTTTACCGATGATCAAGGTATAAATTATTACTGCGATAGGAATAGCCAGTACCCCTTGCTCTAATATTACCTTTTTCAATGTAGGAAGTTCATTGGCAGGCAAACCCTTTAACCCCAATTTTTTAGCCTCTATATCAACCATAATAATTATACCGGCATAATAGAGCAGAGAAGGTAAAACAGCCGCTGCCATAATTTTTAAATAGGGTACTCCTAAAAAGGATGACATTATAAAAGCTGCCGCCCCCATAATAGGTGGCATAATCATTCCACCCGTTGAGGCTGCTGCTTCCACTGCGCCGGCAAAATAAGGTTTATAACCAATTTTTTTCATTAAGGGAATGGTAAAAGTCCCAGTGGTAGCCACATTGGCAACAGCACTACCACTTAAGGTACCCATCATTGCCGAAGACAGTACAGCTACCTGGGCCGGACCCCCTCTTTTCTTACCCGCTAAAGCTAAGGCAAGATCGTTAAAGAAGTTGGCAGCACCACTGGCCTTTAAAAAAGCGCCAAAAAGAATAAATATAAAAATATAGGTTGCTGATACACTTAAAGTTATACCAAATAAACCTTCATAAGTTAAATACATTCGGTAAAAGATACGTTCCCAGGATAACCCGGCATGACCGAAAACTCCCGGAAAATACGGCCCATATTTGGCATAAGCTATAAAAATTATTGATATTATTGGAATCAAAGGACCAATGGCTCTCCTGGCAGCTAGTAAAACCAAAATCATAGCCAATGCCGCAAAGAAATAATCCCGGTTATTGGCTATAGAACCCCGTACAACATGGAGATCATTATAAAATAAAACGATATATAAACCTACGGCAAGGCCAAGTAGTGCTAAAATAATATCCCACCGGGTAAAACGGTCTTTAGGGGATTTTTTAGTTTCGGGAAACAGTAAAAAGGTTAAAACAAGTAAAAAGGCCAAGTGGATAGCATTTCTAAAAATTCCAGGAATAACTGCAACACTATTAACCCAGATCTGAAACAAGGAAAATAATATTAAAATCGCAGACACAAATTTAGCTTTTTTCCCGGTTAAGTTTCTGGTTAAGATTACTTTTTCATTTCTAGGCTTTGATGTCAACATATCTACCCTCCTTAATAATTTTATTTAAGAGGTAGCCCAAAAGCTACCTCTTAAAATTAAGCCAAGCTTATTTGGCTTCAGGTGGAACTAAACGATCGGGAATTGTTAATCCTTTTTCCTTATAATATTTTAAGGCTCCCGGATGTAATGGAGCAGGCAAACCGTTGAGGGCAGTCTCTAATTTAATATTGGTTGCCGATTTATGCACTTTATACATTTCTTCTAAGTTTTCGAACAAGGTTTTGGTTAAAAGATAAACTGTTTCTTCATCAGTAGGAGCACTTACAGCTAGCCAGTTAGGCTGGGCAATAGTCTCAATGGGCTCCTCCTGACCGGGATATACCCCGGGTTTAATGGTATATGAGAACCAGGTATCAAAAACATTGTTAATACCTTTTAAATCTTCTTCAGTAAAATTAAGGACCTGGACTTCAATAGGGCTGGCAAACAGGTCTGTTACCGCAGAAGCCGGAGGACCGGCAGGCATTGAAGCCGCATCAAGGGTACCATTCTTCATGGCATCGGCAGATTCACTATAACCTAAATATTCGGGTTGAACATCCTTTACCGTTAATCCTAATCCTTCCATAATAGTTAAGGTTGATCTTTCAGTACCACTGCCTGATGGCCCTAAGGAAATGTGTAATCCTTTAATATCTTTGATGTTTCCGGTTTTTACTTTGTCTTTAACTACTACAAAATGCTCAACATTAGGCCAAAGCATAGATATGGAACGAAGCTCCTCATACTGTTTACCGTCAAAGGTACCTTTTCCTTTCCAGGCCATAGCACCAATAAGACCCTGCATAATGGCCAGTTGAGCTTCACCCTTCCTTAAAATATCAATATTTTCTACAGAACCCGCAGATGATTGGCCGGTAACACTGATGTTATATTCTTTTAATTTTTCAGTCCAAAGAGTTGCCATACCCATACCGATGGGGTAATAGGTACCACCTGTAGATGCTGTAGTAATAGTTAAGAATTGCCTCTTAGGAGATTTCTTTTCTCCTTCTTTACTCTCCCCACCGCCGCAACCGGCAATGGTTACAACAAATGTCATAATTACAAAAACAGCAATTACCTTCAGCCAACTTTTTTTCACTAAACACATCCCCCTCTAAATAATTTTTACTAAATTAAATTAGAATTAAATAAATTTACTATTTCACCTCCCTTCAGCATTCTCCATGCTCAGCTTATTTTCTAGGTTTTGACAGGTAATCCTAATGTCTTCTAAATGATCCAGCATAGCCTTTTGGGCAGCATTTGGCTTCTTATTAACAATTGCTTGAAAAATCTTAATATGCTGATTAACTATTTCCCGTGGTCGTCCTGGAATACACCTGCTATACTGTCTGGTATGTTTTTGGCAGTGTTTCATAAGACCACTTAAGCTTTCCATTACCTGATAAAGAATAGAGTTGTGGCTGGCTTTAGCGATTCTTAAGTGAAAAATCAAATCATTTTCTTCACCTAAATGACCTAATTTCATTTCCTCCTTCATTTTTGCAAGTATATTTTCCAGATCCCTTAAATCTTCTTGAGTTGCATGTTGTGCCGCCAGTATTACCGTATAACCTTCAATGGCTTTTCTAGCTTCCAGTATTTCATAGACAGTACCCGATTTAATTAACATTTTTACCGCCAAAGGATGAATATGTGTATTTAAATCAATATCTCGGATAAAACTACCTTCACCATGGCGCATTTCAATGATTTCCGCCATTTCCAGAGCACTTAGAGCTTCCCTGATAGAAGGACGGCTCACTCCAAACATTTCTTCAAGTTTTTTTTCAGTGGGTAATTTATCTCCAGGTGCTAAATCACCATTACTAATTAAAGTGATTATTTGTTCGGCAATTTCCTGGGGTATTTTGCGTTTAGAAATCTTCTGTACCTCTAGCAAATGTTCCCCCTCCTATCTTTTATATTTAGTTGTCAGACAACATGATAATCTACTTGCCTGTTTACATTCTACAAGCATATTATCTATGAGTAAAATATTTGTGGGAGATTAATCAGAAAAAAAGGAAAGGGAGCCTTAATCCTAGAATTGGTTAAGTGACCAAACAAAACCACAGAAAGGAT
>JASKKI010000093.1 GCA_030154225.1 Clostridia bacterium
TATGCACAAGTCATATAAAAAACATGATAAGACGAAGCCCTGAATTAAGTAAGTTCCAGGGGTTGTCTTAAAAAAATCCTACAGTATCTTGACACTATCTTTTTGCCCCTACATCTATCCCTTTAGTTGGTTCATCAAATATAATAATATTAGAATTAGCTGCAAGCCATTTAGCTATTACTACTTTTTGTTGATTCCCTCCAGATAACTCAATTATATTTTGATTTATCGAAGAACACTTAATATTCAGATACTTTTTTTGCTCAGTTGCATATTGCTTTTCTTTGTTTTTATCTATCAATCCCCATATACCATAAAACCTCGATGTTTTTAAAAAAGGTATAATTGAAATATTTTGCTTAATATCAAAATTAGGAAAAAAACCCATTTCCCTTCTGTTTTCTGGAACCAATGCTATACCTTTTTTTAAAGCTGCATAAGGATGGTCTATAAAAATTCTATTACCAAACAAATATATTTCTCCGCTTGAAATCTTCGCAGTACCAAAAATAGCATTCATTAGCTCGCTTCTGCCTGCACCAATTAATCCTGCAAAACCTAATATTTCTCCTTTGTATAACTTAAAACTCACATTCTGCACTTTTTTATCCGCCCGTGTTAAATTCTTAACTTCAAATATAACTTCTGTTTTTTTAAGATACGTATGAGTACTATCAAAGTATTTTGACTTAAGTTCGCGCCCTACCATCATATTAATTAACATTACTTCATTCACATCTTTTACTTCTTTTGTCCCAATATATTCTCCATCCCTCAATACTGTAACTCTATCTCCAATTTCAAAAATTTCTTTTAATTTATGCGAGATATAAATTATCCCTACATTTTTCTTTTTGAGCCGATTAACAATCTTAAATAAATTCCTTGTCTCTTCCATCGTAAGCGAAGATGTTGGTTCATCCATGATAATAATCTTAGCGTCTTGAGCAAGAGCCTTTGCAATCTCAACAAGTTGTTTTTCTGATATACTTAGTTCCTCCACTAGAATCCGAGGATCTTTATTTAAACCTACTTCTTTTAAAATATTTTTGGCTTTTTCTCTCAATTTTTCATAATCAATAATTGATAGATTCAGAAACTTCTTCGTAGGTAAATTACCTACAAAAATATTTTCTTCAATGGAAAGAGCATCAACTACACTTAATTCTTGATATATTATACTTATTCCATTTTCTTTTGCTTCTTTGGGAGAAAGTTTAGAATACTCTTTTCCATTTATTATTATCGAACCAGCAGTTGGCTCATAAATACCTGTTAATATTTTCATTAAAGTAGATTTACCAGCTCCATTTTCTCCTAATAAAACATGTACTTCTCCCTCAAACAATTCAAAATTAACATTTTTTAATACTTTTACTCCAGAAAACTCTTTACTTATGTTTTTCATTTCTACTAATAATCCCATAAAGCCTCTACTCCCATAATTTTAATTGTTCAATGGTAATATCATGCTCCAAAGAGGTCTCGAGATTATTTGACATCGAGACCTCTTTGGTATTATTTTGTTCTTACACTCCTGGACAATCTTAAAAATATTACATATATTTCTCCATATATTTTTATTTAGTTGTTTTATTTAGTTATTAATTGTGAATCAACTGCAATAAAAGTTGGTTCTATATCAGGAGAAATTTTGGGTTTTTCTTTCAAAGCTTTTATCAATTCTTTTAAGCTTGTCGCACCAATCTTAGCAGGATCCTGAGCTACTGTAGCTGCCATTTTCCCATCCTTTACAGCTTGTACAGCCTCAGGAATTCCATCAGTACCTACAACTAATATCTTACCTGCCTTTCCTGCATTCTCAACAGCTTGTACTACTCCAAGTGCCATTGTATCATTTGCGCAATAGAAAGCTTTTATATTCGGATACCTTTGCATAATATTCGTAGCAACATCAAGAGCTTTTGCACGGTCCCAATCAGCCGGTTGGCTTGCTACTAATTTTATATTTTTTGCTGATTCAAAAACTTTCTTAGCACCTTCTTTCCTAGCCTCTCCACTTGCATTTCCTGCTTTACCTTCAATTATAGCTACTTCTCCACCTTCAGGTCCTAATTTGTCGACTATATATTGTGCAGCTTTTTCTCCTACTTTCACATTATCAGTAGTCACAAATGCTATTACACTTCCACCTGCTTTTTTAAGTTCATTTAAATCAACTTTTTCATCAATGTTAACTACATATATCCCCTTCTTATTTGCTTGAACAATTGGAGAAATCACATTTACCGGTGACAAAGGTGCAATCCCAATTGCCTTATAATTCTTATTGAGCAAATCTTCAAACAAATTTAATTGTCCTTGTAAATCATCCTCAGATTTTGCAGCATAAATATCGACCTTTATTCCTTGTGATTTTGCTTCTTCTTCAATACCTTCTTTCATTTTAACCCAAAAAGGATTTGATAGAGTTTTTAAAATAATAGCTATTTCAGCATTAGAATTTTGTTCAGGTGCTTGTTGAGTATTAGAACTACTTTTTTCCGTTGATTTGTTTGTACATCCAGTTGTTAAAAAAACTACCGCTAACATCAAAGCAAAAATAACCACTAGAATTCTGTTAAATTTTTTCATAAATAATCCCCCTTCATTTTTTAATTTAGAAAATTAAATTTTGTAACTGTATGGGTAATCGATTACCCATCGGTTAGAAAAACATACACCCCCTTTCGTTCTTATTATATTCATCCTTTTAGGTTGTTTCTCTTAAAACAAGCTCCACAGGTAATATATAATTAGTTGTTTTGTTTGTTTTCCCTTCAATTAAATCTAAAAGCACTTTTGCAGCAGTTTTACCTAGTTTCTCTGGATTTTGACTTATTGTAGAAATAGCAGGATGACTATATTTTGAAATTGAAATATTATCAAAACCAATCACTTTTACTCGATCAGGTATTGCAATTTTTTCTTCTTTTAATGCAGCAATAGCACCCATCGCTAGCCAATCGGTACACGCAAATATACTATCAAAAGTTAAACCTTTTTTAATGCTTTCTTTTACAGCTTTTCTTGCTTCCTCAAAGTCAACTTTCTTTACATTTACTATATATTCCTCTCCTAAATTGATGTTGTATTTCATTAAAGTATCTCTGTATCCTAGATATCGTTGAGTAACTGTAGATAAATTTCTAATATCTTTTAGTATCATAATATTTCTGCAACCACGTTTAATTAAAGCTTCTGTTGCTAATACACCACCTTTATAATTATCAGATGCAATATAAACGATATCATTGCTACTAATATTCGGCTTTCTATCTATAAAAACAATAGGAATATCTTTTAATAATGTTTCTTTAGAAATTTTGTCGCTTTTCCCTGAAATATATATCAGTCCATCTATCCCTTTAGCTATTAAATCTTTAAAATAAGCTGTTTCTTTCTCTTCATCTTCATTTGTATTGCAAATAAAAACAGAATACCCTTTTAAAAAGCAATAACTTTCAATTGCTAGTACAATGGCAGCAAAAAACTCATTTGTTATGTCCGGAACAATAACCCCAATAATTTGAGACCTATTCGTCCTCAAACTTCTAGCAACCAGATTTGTCTGATAATTAAATTTCTCAACTACCTCCATGACCTTTTTTCTGGTTTCTTCTGAAAATCTTCCATTATTGTTTAACACTCTTGAAACTGTTGCAACTGATACACCACTTAATTTTGCTATATCTTTCATAGATAATCCTTTTTTAGACTTCATTTTCATCCCCTGCGTAATCCATTACTCAATTGTTAACTTGATTATATTTCAAAAATCTTAATTTGTCAATATATATTTTTATTTTTTTATCAGTTTTAACTATGGGTAATTGTTTACCCTTTATAAATAAGTTATTAGTACAAATTACGTCCATGTTGGTCTTACAAATTTTGGTTTAAAATCCTTCTGGTTAGAATCTAAGTCTTTTCTATCACTACCGTTCAATTCATTGTACTGCCTCCATCCTGTGGTGTCAATGATACGCTATCGTCGGGCTTTCGGTAGTTACTAAAAACTAGCAGTGGTGATAAAGGTTATTTTAGCGGATCTCTTCATTTAGCCGTTCTAACATATTAGTAGTGCGAAGCCTCCTTCGGTAAAGTTCAGGAAGTTCCAAAACTGCTACTTAACTTCAAATCCTTTTTCTAAAACTTCCATTGCTTTAGGAGTTTTATCTCCATATTTATCTAATACTTGATTTAATAGCATTCTCGCTGTTTTGGCATTTGTTGCTTCAAAATAAGCTTCCATTTAGCAGGTATTTCTTTTTATAAAGCTTTCAAGTCTTATCAAGAATATTTCGCATAAAATTAGTTTGGCACCTTTTCCAAGTAGCCCCTTGGAAGTATCGACGAATAGCTTGTATAAGTCCACTGTGATTATCAGAGACTATTAAATCGGCTCCATGTAGTCTTCTTTGTTTGAGCCATGAAAAGAATTCACCTGCATTGGCTTTTGCAAAGGAAAGACTCTTTTCTTTTAAAAGCCTTGAATTTCATGCTGTAATAATAGGGTCAAGATTTTTATAAAACTCAAAATCAGTACCACAAAGTTCATAGGTGAATTCTTCAATTTTTCGTGTAGATACTCCATTAACTACCATCTCCATTAATGCCAATAAAAGAGCTTGTTCGTTTCTCTGGTAACGGTTAAAAAGGTCAGCGGTAAATTTACCATTGCGGAGTCTTGGAACTCTTAGGGTGAGAGTTCCAACCCTAGTAACTAAACTCCTTGAATGATAGCCATTACGATAATCTTGTCTTTCTTCTGTTCTTTCATAGGGTCCAGCTTTGATTTGCTCAGTAGCTTGAGCTACTAGTATTTGGTTAAGTACAAATTCTAAGAATTTAGCTAGCTTTTCGTCTTTAGCTCCTTTTGCAAATCAGAATCTATGGTAATATTGTATTGAGCCATTTCTCATCCTTTCAGTTAATTTTTGAGTTTGTTCTTATTACTTTTATTCTAATATTCTAACCAGAGGATGGGGAATGACTTTAATTAATTTATATAATTAAAAAAAATATAAAATTTTTTTAAGGTTTAAGAAGGATTTTTTTTAGTTATGTCGAATATAACATATATGAACACAAATAAACATATATAATCGATAAAAATGAACAAGGAGAATGAAAATGTTACCTGAAGAAAGGCGCATTAAAATTATAAATGTATTAAAAGAAAATGGAAAAGTCGAAGTAGAAGAATTATCCCAAAAATTAAAAGTATCACCAATGACTATAAGACGTGATCTTGCATACTTAGAAGAAAAAGGTATAGTATTAAGGACTCATGGAGGAGCTGTATATTCTAATATATTAAACTATGAGATTCCGTACATAAATAAAGAAGTGATAAACAAAGCTGAGAAGGAAAGAATCGGTAAAAAAGCTGCGGAATTTGTCAAGGAAGGCCAATCTATAATACTTGATGCGGGAACAACCTGTCTGGAAGTAGCAAAGAATTTGAAATATACAAAAGATATAACTGTTATAACAAATGATATAAAGATCGCAATTGAGCTTTATACTAACTCAAATATAAAAGTGTTTTGTACCGGAGGATTAGTTCAATCAAATGTGGGGGCTTTAATCGGAAATTATGCAGAGGAATTTATACAATCAATTAATGTAGATTACGCGTTTATAGGAGTATCATCAATTGATGAGGAATATATGGTTTCTACTCCAACAGTTGAAAAGTCTTTTTTAAAGAAAAAAATGATTCAAAGTGCAAATAAGTCAGTTTTGCTTGCTGATCATAGTAAATTTAACAAAAGGTCACTTGCAAAAATATGTAGCATAAGTGAGGTTGATATTTTGATAACTGATTCGCTTTTAGATGAAAAAATAGTAAAAGACATAAAAGAATTAGTTACACAATTATATTTGGTTTAGATAAAGGGGGATATTATTAATGCCCAAAATTCTTGTTATTGCTGATGATTTTACAGGAGCAAATGCTACGGGAGCTTTGCTTAAAGAAAAGGGATTTAATTCTATTTCATTTTTAAGTTATCAAGGTATAATAGATGGTTCTATAGATAAAGATGTATTTTGCATAAATACAGATACAAGAGCACAGGACTCTAATTATGCATATGAAATAGTAAAAAATACAGCCAGCCAGTTTAGAGGAAAAGTAGAATTAATTAGTAAAAGAATAGACAGTACTTTAAGAGGAAATATTGGAGCTGAAATAGATGGTGTTCTAGATGGATTAAAACAGGGATATAAAGCTATTGTTGTGGCAGCATACCCCTCTTCTGGGCGGATTTCAGTTGGGGGCTATCTCCTTGTTGATTCTGTACCTTTACAGAAAACAGGTGTTTCAAAGGATCCCAAAACGCCAGTTAAATCATCTAAAATAATAGATATTATAAAAGCGCAAAGCAATAAAAATATTGGGTATATTTCTTTGGAAGATGTAATGGAAGGTTATAATAGGTTAAGTGAAAGAATTATAAACGATCCAAATGAAATAATTGTTGTAGATGCTGTTTCAGATGAGGATATTGATACAATTGCAAAAGCGTGTATGTTATCTAAAATACCGATTGTATGTATAGATCCTGGGCCGTTTACTGCAGCAATGGCTACAAATTTATTAGGACAAGATTATAACAATGATAAAAAACATAAGATTCTAATGATTATTGGCAGTACAACAGATCTAACAAGAAAACAGATTGATTATGTTTCAAAGCAGAGAAATATATTAATCTGGAGGATCAATATAAGAAACATTGTAGAGAATTTAAGTGAAGAAATGACACGAATCTTTGACTATGTAAAAAATAATAATATAGAAAACAAATATTTATGTATTACGACTTCACTAAAAAGTGAAGACGTTTTAGACTTAAAATTATTATCCAAACAATATAACGTTAGTCCAAATACAATATCATACAAAATCTCAGATGGATTAAGTAAAATAGCTAAGTACATTTTGCAGAATCCTATTTTTAAAGTAAGTTCTGTATATGTGAGTGGAGGTGATGTATCACAGAGTTTTTTAAAAAACCTAGACGCAAAAGCATTTGAAATTATAGAACAAGTCATTCCGCTAGCTGTATACGGAAAAATAGTAGGAGGAGAATTTAATGGTTTAAATGTAATAACCAAAGGAGGGTTGGTGGGAGACGACAAAACTCTCGATTATATAGTTTCATATATTGAAAAAAACATTGAAAGGAGAAATTAAGCTAAGATGGATAGACCAGTTGTAGTAATACCCATTGGTGATGTTGCAGGAGTAGGTCCTGAAATAGTTGTTAAAGCATTAACTAATAAAGAGATTTATTCCGTTTCAAAACCGTTAGTTGTAGGTGAATTAATGTCTATTAAAAGGGCATTAAATGTAACTAATTTAAGTTTAAATATTAATATTGTCAATATTATAGAAGAAGCAAAATTTGAATATGGAACTATAGACTTAATTAACTTAAATAATGTTGATTCAAATAATATTACATTTGGTAAAGTTCAAGCTGAGGCGGGCAAAGCTGCTTTTGAGTTTATTAAAAAGTCAGTTGAAATAGTTCAAAATGGTTACGCCGATGCGATGGCAACTACTCCAATTAATAAAGAAGCACTTAAAGCTGCTAACATAAATTATATTGGACATACTGAAATACTTGGAGGACTTACAAATACTACTGATCCATTAACAATGTTTCAAGTACGTAATCTCAGAGTGTTTTTTCTAACAAGACATGTATCGCTTAAGCAAGCAGTAGAAATGGTGAAAATAGAAAGAGTTTATGACTATATCTTAAAATGTAATAATGCTTTAAAAAGCTTAGGTATAGAAAAACCGAAAATTGCGGTAGCGGGTTTAAATCCTCATAGTGGAGAGCATGGATTATTTGGGGATGAGGAGGTAAGAGAGATAATACCTGCTATTGAAAAAGCTAAAAACCTTGAGATAGATGTAACAGGACCAATAGCAGCTGATTCAGTATTTTATATAGCGCTAAAAGGTACTTTTGATGGTGTTATATCACTATACCATGATCAGGGACATATTGCTACAAAGATGGTTGATTTTGAACGAACGATATCTGTGACTCTAGGATTGCCATTTATTAGAACATCTGTTGATCATGGTACAGCTTTTGACATTGCAGGGAAAGGGATAGCCAGCAGTGTAAGCATGGAAGAGGCGATAAGACTTGCAGCCCAGTATGCTTCTACCTATAAATATGAATATTTAAAATAAGTCAATAGCTTGGGGATTTTAATCCCCAAGTAAATATAAATTAAAGGAGGTCTATTAAATGACTCAACCTATTCCAGTCTCAGGCAGTCAAATGATTATAGGTTTGGTAATCGGCATAGCAGTACTCATTTTTCTAATCCTGCGCACAAAGATTCATCCATTCCTCGCCCTTATAATAGCTGCCTCTCTCACTGGTATAATAGGAGGAATGAATCCTCCCGATGTAGTAAAGTCTATAACTAATGGTTTTGGAAGCACTTTAAGCAGCATAGGTATAGTAATAGGATTTGGTGTAATGATGGGGAGGATACTGGAGGTCAGTGGCGCAGCAGAAAAGATGGCACACACTTTTCTTAAATTGTTTGGTAAAAATCATGAAGAATGGGCAATGGCCCTTACAGGATACGTAGTATCTATACCAATATTTTGCGATTCTGGTTTTGTTATACTATCTCCAATTGCTAAAGCACTTTCCAAAACAACTAAGAAGTCTGTTGTCACGATAGGTGTTGCATTAGCCATTGGTCTTGTTGCAACCCATCATGCAGTTCCACCTACACCTGGCCCATTAGGCGTGGCAGGAATATTCAATGTGGACATAGGCGTTATGATACTATGGGGATTGGTCTTTGTGTTGCCTATAACAATCATAGGTGTGCTTTATGCTCAATGGTTGGGAAAACGTATTTATCAGCTTCCAATGGCGGACGGCATAGGTTGGACACGTAATAAGGAAGAAATAGATAATATTATTATTAATGAAACAGAAGATGCTGCAACAGCAGAATCAAGGTCTATGCCATCAGCATTCAGTTCTTTTGCCCCGATTGTTGTTCCAATAATATTGATACTTTTAAATACAGTGCTTTCGGCTTTAAAGCTACAGTCAGGGTTGGTGAGTTATGTGATATTTTTCGGTAACCCAGTAATTGCAGTAGGTATAGGGCTCATTATTGCCATTTATACTCTTGTACCAGAACTTGATAGGAAACAGGTAAATAAATTGATGGAAGAAGGAGTTGCTTCGGCAGGTATCATTATACTTATAACAGGAGCAGGAGGTGCACTGGGGCAGGTTTTGAGGGATAGTGGTGCCGGCAACTATATAGCAGAATTAATTGCAAGCACGAGCTTGCCACCAATCCTATTGCCATTTATAGTAGCAACATTGGTAAGACTTATACAAGGAAGCGGCACTGCTGCTATGATTACCTCTGCCTCTATTACTGCCCCTATACTCGCAAATATGAATGTAAACCCTGTATTTGCAGCACAGGCTGCCGCTTTAGGTGCAATGGTTTTTTCATACTTCAACGACAGCTATTTCTGGGTAGTTAACAGACTTCTTGGTATAGAGGATGTAAAGGAGCAGATAATGGCATGGTCTATACCTACAACCTTAGGATGGCTAACTTCACTTATTATGTTGCTTTTAGTAAACGCTATATTTGGTGGTTAGTTGTATAATTACAGATAAAAATAAGATGGTGTAAAAAAAAATTGAAGACATATTTTCAAAACATGTATGATATTAAATGAAGAGAAGATTTAAAAAAATATAGTTAAGTATAGTCTCAGAAATATAGTAGCACAAAAAAGGTTATTTATCAATCGAGTAGGAGCTGAATAATTATTTTATTCAGGAGACTGTAAAAAATTTTGTGTAAACTGATTAAAAACCTCTTTCTTGGTAAGAATTAGAATATATACAAAACCAAGAAGGAGGTTTTAAAAATGTCACTATTGACAAAAGAACAATTAAGAAATTTCAT
>JASKKI010000021.1 GCA_030154225.1 Clostridia bacterium
AAGAATACGAGGGAGGTAAAGACATGAGAATTGATCAAGAAAAATGTATCGGGTGTGGTATATGTGTTCCATATTGCCCAGCTAATGCTATAACCGTTAAAGATAAGAAGGCGCAAATTGATGAAGATGCTTGTTTTGAATGCGGAAACTGTAGTCGTATACGGGTAGTAAGATGCCCAACTAAAGCATTTTATGAACAGCCGGGTTTATATGAGGGAACCAGAGCAGCCAGAAAATTTTTTAGTGACCCTATGACCACCCATTCTGTTACCAAAATACCGGGCAGAGGTACGGAAGAAGTAAAAACTAATGATGTTACAGGTAGAGTTGTTCGAGGGGAAATAGGTATTGCTATTGAAATGGGACGTCCTTGCCTGGGAACAAGTATGGAACAAGTTGAAAAGGTAACAACTGCTTTAGGTGAATTGGGTATAGAATTTGAGGAAATGAACCCTTTGACACACTTAATGGCGGATAGAAATAAAGGAACTATTAAGCCTGAATATAAAAATGAAAAAATGGTTTCCTGTATTATTGAATTTACTGCACCCGCTTCTATGCTAGTTCCCGTAATGAAAGTTTTGAAAACCGTTGCAGGTCAACTGGAAACTGTTTTCTCTCTAGATTTAATCTACCGTTTTGAAGAAGATGGTTCATTGCCAATAGTTCCTGTATTGGAAGAAATGGGAATAAGGGTACGTAAAAATTCCAAGGTCAACTTAGGTATGGGAAGACCTTTAGTAACTAGATAAGGAGGATTTAAATGACACATTCACTACACCGCCGAGGAACTGAGGAAAGTTTGAAGGACGATTTTGTTTTACTGGTAACTTCTGCTTATGGCTTTAACCATGTTGGTTCAAAAGATAAAATGAGAAAAATACTTGATGAAGTCTTTGAGTTGGAACCCTGCAATATAGGTTCCTATGATACCGGGACAATTCTTTCCGGCGTTGATATTCAAGAAATTCGTGATGCTTTAAATGATGTACCAAGGGTAAGATGCTGTTTCTCTTCCAAAGAAAAAATGAAAAAAGTATTACAAAGGATTAAGGAATTAGATCTAGGATTATCAGTTACAGTAAGTGGTTTAACTGATGAAGTCTTAGATATGGCTAGAGAATTAGACATAAAACCCCATTGTGTAAACCTGTCACTGGAAATTTGGGGTAATGTAGAAAAACTACCTTCAGAAGAAGTATTGGAATTAGTAACTATGTGTGGACATGGTTTAATTTCCTCTGGGTTAGTAGAAGATTGTATAGAAAAAGTGAAAAAAGGTCACATGACTCCGAGAGATGCTGCTGTGAAGATATCCCATCCATGTGTATGTGGTATTTATAACCCAGATAGAGCAGAAAAATTATTAGAAAAATATGTGCCCCAAAAAGAACAAGAGATGGCCTAATTTTAAGTAGAGAGAAGGTGGAAAGAAGTAAATTCTTATTAACATGTTTTTATTTTCCATGTTTTTAAAAAATTTTTGGAGGTGGTTGTGTGAAAATTAAAAAAATACTGACACTAATTTTAGCCTTAATGCTGGTGGTTAGTTTAGTGGTTGGATGTTCTTCTACTCCTAAAGATGTAGGCAAAAAAGAGGAACCGAAGAAAGAGGAGAAACCTGCATATCCTGAAAGAGCTATTGAATTTGTTGTTCCCTTTAGTGCCGGTGGTGGTAGTGATATCTTAGCTAGGACTATTACCAAAATCATTACTGACAAAGGTTGGGTAAGTCAACCCATTAATGTTGTTAATAAACCAGGAGGTAGTGGCTCCATCGGATATGCTTATGTGGCAGAAAAGAAAGGTAACCCCTATTATATCGCTACAGTTAGTTCCAGTTTTTATACTGCACCCCTATTAGGAAATTCTCCTGTATCCTATAAAGACTTCCAACCTGTTGCTGGTTTGGCAATGGATACCCTGGCTTTATTTGTTAGAGAGGATTCTGAGTTCACCAGCATTAAACAGGTAATTGAAAAGGCGAAGGCAGAACCAAAAGGTATTGCAATTGGGGGAACCAGCGGAACCTCTGATGATGCTGTTATGTATCGTGTCCTGCAGGATAAAGCAGGTATTGAGCTTAAGTATGTTCCCTTTGAAAGCGGCGGTCAGGTGATGACAGCTTTATTGGGAGGGCATGTTGATTTAGTATGGGCAAACCCAGGTGAAGCTTTAAACCAAGTAGAAGCTGGTAAAGCTAGAGCTATAGTTGTAGCTAGTTCAGAAAGAATACCTGGCTTTGAAAATGTACCCACATTAATTGAAGAAGGAATCAATGCCAAACTTGCCCAGTTCAGGGGAGTTGTAATGCCTAAAGATGCTCCACCTGAAGCTGTTAAATACATGGAAGATGTATTGAAAAAGCTTTCGGAAAGTAAAGAATGGCAAGAAATGTATATTGAAAAGAACTCCATTACTCCACGTTTCTTAGGTCATGAGGAGTTTGCCAAGGCTATTGTGGAACTGAGTGACATGTATGCAGAAATCTTTGAAAAAATTGGAGCTACCAAAAAATAAATAAAAAGGGAGAGCTTACTCTCCCTTTTTCTAAAGAAGGGGTGGGTGGAAATGAAAAAAGCTGATCAAATTACGGGAGTCTTATTATTAGCCCTTTCTATTTATATTATTCTCACTGGATTATCTCTGGAACTTTGGTGGGGGGATGAAGGTCCGGGTCCGGGTTTTGTGCCGTTTTGGATAGGGCTTCTATTGTCCATTTCATCAATTTTATTGATTATAAGTACTTTCAATAAAAAGTATAAAGTGGAAAGTGGTACTTTTTCCAAGGAAGGTCTGAAACTACTATTTACATTAACCATCAGTGCTGTGGCAGCTGGGCTTATGGCACATGTAGTAGGTATGGTTATTTCTATGGGTTTGCTGGCAGGTTTTTTAGCAACCTTCTTTGCAGAGGAACGGAAAATTTTTACTACTATCGGAATACTTGTTATTCTTCCTATTATCTTATATTTAATCTTCCAGGTAGCTTTAGATGTTCCATTTCCTAAAGGCATCTTGGGTTTATAGAAAGGTAGGGATATAAATGTTAGAAACATTTTCTAGTCTACTCTATGGATTTACAGTGGCCATAACTCCAATCAATATCCTCTACTGTTTAATAGGAGTAGTTACAGGAACAATTATCGGGGCACTACCTGGTTTAGGACCGTCTGCTGGATTAGCAGTATTATTACCAATTACTTTCGGTGCGGACCCTGTTTCAGGTATTATAATGTTGGCTGGAATCTATTACGGCGCCATGTATGGTGGCTCCATAACCTCAATTTTAATAAATACTCCCGGGGACTCTGCGGCAGTAATGACTACACTAGATGGTTATCCTTTGGCCCAGCGGGGGAAAGCGGGTCCTGCTATGGGTATGGCTGCATTTAGTTCCTTCATCGGTGGAACATTTGGGGTTATTGTCTTTACTTTTTTAGCTCCGGCATTAGCAAAGGCAGCTTTAAGCTTCGGGCCACCGGAATATTTTGCTCTAATGGTTCTAGGCTTAACTACCCTTTCCGGAATGACAGGTGAATCTCCTGTAAAAGGATTTATTAGTGCTCTGGTTGGACTGTTTTTGGGTATAGTCGGTTTGGACCTGGTAACGGGTAAGCCACGCTTTACATTTGGAATGATGGAATTATTTAGCGGGATAGATTTTATACCTGTTGCTATGGGTGTATTTGGTATTGCCGAAATAATTGTAGCTGCAGAAGAAAAGGTAAATATAGAAGGTCTAAAAAATGCAGACTTACGTTGGCATAAACTATTTCCATCTGCGATGGATTGGGCAAGGTCTAAATGGGTTATTGCCAGAGGTTCGGTAATTGGCTTCATTATTGGTATGTTACCTGGTGCAGGTGCTACAATTGCTTCCTTTATCTCATATGGTATGGCAAAAAAAGTTTCTAAACACCCCGAACAATTTGGTACAGGGGCTATAGAAGGGGTAGCAGCACCTGAATCCGCAAATAACGCTGCTTCAACTGGCGCCTTTGTTCCACTTTTGACACTGGGGGTACCAGGTTCGGCAAGTACAGCTATACTTATGGGTGCACTAATGATGTTCGGGTTAAGACCTGGACCTATGCTTTTTGAAAGGAATCCTGAATTTGTTTGGGGTTTAATTGCCAGCATGTATGTAGGTAACATAATGCTAATATTAATGGTGCTTTTATTTGTCCCAGTTTTTGTCCGTGTATTACAGGTACCAAAGCCATCATTAAACGCAGTGGTTATAGCTTTTATATTAGTCGGGGCATACAGTTTAAATAACAGTATGTTTGATGTCTGGTTAACTATCGGATTTGGTTTATTGGGTTACTTTATGAAGAAGATGAGGTACCCTGGGGCCCCCATGGTACTAGCTTTAGTATTAGGTCAGCTATTAGAAACATCAATGAGACAATCATTAATTTTATCTGAGGGTAGTTTTAGCATTTTCTTTGCCAGACCTATTTCAGCCGTTCTAATGGTTATTGCTTTGAGTGCTATCTTTTTACCATTAATTAAAAGCATGCTAAAAAGGGTTAAGGTAAAGAATGTTTCTGCATAAATTGTAATCTAGTTTAGAAAAAACTTTTATGGTAAGATGTCTATAAAAAGCCGGAGGATAATAAATGTTTAAACCTGTCATACAAACACATGTAAGCCTATCAGATAAAATAGTCGAGCAGATTAAAGAAATGATAATATCTGGTAAACTAAAACCAGGAGATAAATTACCTTCTGAAAATGAACTGTGTAACATGTTTAATGTCAGCCGTACTTCTATAAGAGAGGCTATAAAAATACTTTCGGGCCTGGGATTTCTAAAAATTAAGAGAGGATTGGGCATTTTTGTAGAAGAGTTGGATGCGGGCTATTTAATTAATCAATTATCTCCTATTTTAGTTCAACGGGAAGATGATTTATTAGATATAGTTAGAGTAAGAAAACTATTGGAAACCCATGCTGCGGCTTGGGCTGCAGAAAATGCTACTCCGAAAGATATTAAGGCAATGGAAGATGCTGTTAAGTATTCCACTGAATTAGTAGAAAGCGGAATAGCTAACAAAGATAATTTGTCGGAAGCAAATTTAAATTTTCATATGATCTTAGCTAAAAGTACAGGTTCAAAAGTTCTGTTTAGAATTATGCAATCTTTATGGGACATTCTTTCAGAAGCTAGGCAGATAACTATACAATTACCTGGCCGTGTACATGACTCAGTTGCGGGCCATAAGGAGATTTTACAAGCTATTAAAAATAAAGACCCGGAAGCAGCTCAAAAAGCAATGCTAAAACATCTTGATGCTATTGAAATAGTAGTTTCTAATTACCCGGAAAACTAAAAGGAAAGCAGGACTTTTTCTGAAATGAATTAAAAGTGATATTAAGAGATTAGTGACCCGATACGGAAATATTAGGAGGTTTTTATAAAATGGAAATAAATGGTGTGTATCCACCCATTACTACACCTTTTGATGAGCAAGAAAATATTAATTTTTCTGCTTTAGAAAAAAATATTGCCAAATGGAATGAAACAGGCTTAGCTGGATATGTTGTTTTTGGTTCCAATGGAGAATATGCTTTCTTATCAGAACAGGAAAAATTAGATATTGTGAAAGCCTGTGTAGCTAATGCTGCTAAGGATAAAAAAGTAATTGTAGGTTCAGGTTGTGAATCCACCAGGGATACCATTGATTTAACTAATAAATGTGCTAAATTAGGAGCAGATGCAGCTTTATTGATTACACCTAACTATTATAAAGGTAGTATGAATAAAAAAGCCTTGAAAGAACACTTTATTAGAGTCGCCGATGCTGCCGAATTGCCTATTTTATTATATAATGTTCCTAAATTTACAAATATTAATATGGATTCAGGCCTGGTTGAGGAATTGGCCCGGCATCCCAATATTGTGGGGATAAAAGACAGTTCTGCCAATATAACTCAGCTAGCTCAAATAATTTCCCAGGCACCGGCAGATTTTAATGTTTTAGTAGGGACCGCTGGAGTTTTATACCCCGGTTTAGCTTTTGGAGCAAAAGGCGGTATCATGGCTTTAGCTACCTGCTGCCCTAAGGAATGTTTAGAGATATATACTCTTTTTAATGAAGGTAAATATGAAGAAGCCAAAAAACTACAAATGCGGATGATACCTGTAAACAATGCTGTTACCGCTACTTATGGTATAGCTGGGCTCAAGTTTGTTATGGATACGTTAGGACTCATAGGAGGCCCAACTAGAAGGCCTTTGCTACCTTTGAGTGAAGAGGAAAAGGCTAAGCTTAAAGAAATTCTTGTAAAAGCGAATTTACTGTAGAAACGACGAAAAGCTTTGGTTTTTTAACCGAAGCTTTTTTAACATTATTTTATTTGCATTCTCAGGAAATTTATTCCTATCTAGTTCTTTTTTTATATTAATTACTGAGCGTTACATTCTTAACCAATTAGATACGTTTTTATTTATAATTAAGAAAATTCTTATTTACAAAGCATTAAAATAATATTAGAATTATAACTGAATACATGAATTATTGTTCATACATTCTTTTGAAAAGGTGATAAGATATGCAAAAAGAGTTATTACTAGAAGGCCACAAAGTGGAAATTATTTTGAACGGCCTCCATTGTACTAGCTGTGCTACTAAAATTGAGGATAGTGTTAAAAAACTAGATGGTTTAAAAGAAGCTAATCTAGATTTTGTTAATAACAAATTAATTTTATATGCTAGAAACCTTGAACAGCTAGATATAATTACAGAAGAAGCTATAAAGATAATAAAGAAGTATGAGCCACATTTAAAATTAGAAATTATAAAAGATAATGCAAAATCTAAAAATGATAATAAAGATGCTTTTGAAAAAAAAGAACTATTAAAACTAGGTATAGGTTTAGTTTTATTTGCCTTAGTAATATTATTTAAGTTTACACTTCCTATAGAGTTAGGGCTATATCTAATTAGTTATATATTGGTTGGGGGAGAAGTTTTATCAAAAGCATTTAGAAACATAATACGAGGTCAAGTCTTTGATGAAAACTTTCTCATGACTATAGCCACCATAGGGGCCTTTTCAATTGGAGAATTTCCTGAAGCAGTTGCAGTTATGCTCTTTTATCAGATAGGAGAGACCTTCCAGGATGTAGCGGTAAACAGATCTAGAAAATCAATAAAAGCTTTAATGGATATAAGACCTGATTATGCCAATATGCTAATTGCTGGAAAAGAAAAAAAAGTTGACCCAGAAGATGTGGAAGTAGGAGATTTAATAATTGTAAAGCCCGGTGAGAAAGTACCTTTAGATGGTAAAGTAGTTGAGGGTACAACGATGATAGATACTGCTGCACTTACAGGAGAGTCAGTTCCACGTAAGGTTGGGGTAGGTGAAGAAATACTAAGTGGATCTATTAATAAAACAGGCTTAATTAAAGTCGAGGTAACTAAAGAATTTGGGGACTCCACAGTAAATAAAATTATTGAATTGGTACAGAATGCTAGCAGTCGAAAATCAACCACTGAAAACTTTATTACTAAATTTGCAAGATACTATACGCCAGTAGTTGTTTATGCAGCAGCAGCTTTAGCAATTATTCCACCACTAGTTATTGAAGGAGCAACTTTTTCCCGGTGGATATATAGGGCTTTGATTTTTCTAGTAATATCATGTCCCTGTGCTTTGGTAGTTTCTATTCCTTTAGGTTTCTTCGGAGGAATAGGTGGAGCATCTAAAAATGGTGTATTGATTAAAGGTAGTAATTATCTAGAGGCATTAAATTATGTTTCCACTGTTGTATTTGATAAAACTGGCACATTAACAAAAGGGGTATTTAAAGTAACTGATGTTAAGCCAAATAATAATTTTACTAAACAAGACTTATTAGAGTATGCAGCTTTAGCTGAAGTTCATTCAAGCCACCCCATTGCTAAGTCAATTATTAAGTCTTATGGTAAAACTATTAATCCAGAATTAGTGGAAGCATATGAAGAAATTGCTGGTCAGGGAGTAAAAGTAAAAGCCCGTGGCAAAGAAATCTTAGCAGGAAACTTAAAATTAATGGAATTACAAGATATTAATTATACCCATAATGCACAGGTTGGAACAGTTGTACATGTAGCGGTAGATAAGGTATATGCAGGAAGTATATTAATCTCAGATGTGATTAAAGATGATTCAAAACAAGCTATTGAAAATCTACGTAAGCAAGGTGTCAAAAAGTTAGTAATGTTGACTGGTGATAATAGAAAAGTTGGAGAATATGTTGCTAGTGAGCTAGGTCTAGATGAGGCATATACTGAATTATTACCTGATAATAAAGTAGAGAAAGTAGAACAATTATTGAAAGAAAGAGGAAAAAATGAGAAGCTGGTTTTCGTTGGTGATGGAATAAATGATGCCCCTGTATTAGCAAGAGCAGATATTGGTGTAGCTATGGGTGGTCTAGGTTCTGATGCAGCTATAGAAGCAGCCGATGTAGTATTGATGACTGACGAACCTAGCAAACTAGTCAGTGCAATAAAAATAGCTAAACGGACTAAATCTATAGTATGGCAGAATATTGTAATCGCCCTAGGCGTAAAAGGTTTTTTCCTTTTACTAGGTACTATAGGTATCGCGACCATGTGGGAAGCTGTATTTGCTGATGTAGGGGTGGCTCTAATAGCCGTACTAAATGCGATGCGTGTTTTAAGTGTTAAGAACATTAGTTAAGAACTATTTGTTTACAAATAAAGAGGGAGATAATATATACATTACAAATAATAGGATTAGAATTTTTAGTAATGGCTCATATCAAGTGATGTAATATTCATTGGTATGGGCTTTTTATTAAAGCAAAGATAAGTTAAAAAACAATAGATGGTAAAGAAGGATAAATTTTAACCATCTCTATAAAAATTGGAGGTATTTTATCTGCATAGAGATGTTTTATAAATTATCTCTTTTTTATTGAATAAGATTGAATTATGATTGATCTTCAAATAAAATAAATATTACATGAATAAGTATTCAGATGAGGTGCTGATAGTGTCTAATAATGAAAATATTTTATGTGATATTACCTGTATTCATGAAGATATAGTGCATAAAGTAAAAGAAGCTTCTTTAAGAGAAGAAGATGTGCAGAATTTATCCTCTATTTTTAAGGCCTTTGGTGACCCTACACGTCTGAAAATATTATATTGTCTGAAACAATCAGAAATGTGTGTTTGTGACATATCAGCAATTTTAGAAATGTCCCAATCTGCAATTTCTCATCAACTTAGGGTATTAAGAAATTTAAGGTTAGTGAAACACCGTAAAGAAGGTAAGAACGTTTATTATTCATTAGATGATGAGCATATTTTTAAAATTTTAGATGAAGGTTTAGAGCATATACGGCATATTTAGAAGGAGTAAGACATGAAAATGATTAACATTCTAGCCTTGTTATTATTCTAGGTATTCCTAACTTCATATTTATTAAAGCTAAATATCCAATATAAAAGAGATAATATTCAGCCATTTGTATTAGGAAAGTGGCAGGAGGTTTTTTCCCGGGAATAGGTTATTTAATTAGCCCTTTGGCAACTGCTCCTATTGTTATCAATACAATTTGTTAAGTTTATTCTGGGCTTTTAGCTTATTTTTTAACAATAATTTTGCTTTTGTTTTTTGACATAAACTGGTGATGAGGTTGCTGCAACCACTGAATAATTTATCCCTAAAGTCACGTAAAAATACGTGACTTTAATCTATTATTTTTTAGAAAGATTTCGTTTTGATATTCAGAAGAAATGTTATAATCTAAATAATTATTATAATTCAAATAATAATAATTATTATTATTTGAATAAGGGAGGGTTCTAATGCTGAGTAAGTGGGAATTAGATACACCGGTTTTATTAATTGAAAAAGAAATAATGCAGAAAAATTTGAGGGATATGCAGGTAAAAGCAAATAAATCTGGAGTTAACCTTCGGCCCCATACCAAAACTCACAGAACACCAGCTATTGCTAAAATGCAGGTCGAAGCAGGTGCAAAGGGGATTACTGTCGCCAAGGTTGGCGAAGCAGAGGTAATGGCAGAAGCGGGATTAAAAGATATATTTATTGCCAATGAAATCTATGGTAAGCAGAAGATGGAGAGGCTTAAGGAAGTGGCTAAAAAGGTTAGAGTAAGTATAGGAGTGGATAATAAAGAACAAGTAATGGCATTATCTGAAGTTTTTACTGATGCAGGTTTTCCTATTGAAGTATTAATTGAAGTAGAAATAGGTGAGAAAAGATCAGGCCTTGTACCTGGTGAGGAGTTAGTAGAGTTGGCTAAATTTATAACTAATACACCTAATGTTAAATTTAAAGGGATATTTTCCCATGAAGGCCATACATATGGTGCATCTTCCCCGGAGGAATGTGTTCAATTATTTAAGAAAAGTCAGGAAGACACCCTTTATGCTGCTGAATTAATAAGAAAGGCAGGAATTGAACTAGAGGTTATCAGTATGGGAGCAACCCCTTCTCTCATGTTGGGTGAAATATTACCAGGTATTACTGAAATTAGACCGGGTACGTATATCTTAATGGATGCTGCTCAAGGTCATGCCATAAATGATTATAGCAGGTGCGCTATTACAGTTTTAGCTACTGTTGTAAGCAAACCTACACCGGAAAGGGTAGTTTTAGATACAGGTGTTAAAGCTTTAACAGCTTTTACCCGAAATAAAGGGATTTGTTTTACACCCGGTTTCGGGATTGTTAAAGGTTTTGAGGATCTGAGGTTGGATAAGCTTTATGATGAACACGGTCTTATTAACAACAGGGAAGCCAGTGAAAAACTCAAAATTGGTGATAAAGTAGAAATAATTCCTAATCATGTTTGTCCCACTTGTAATCTTTATGATAAGATTTATTTGATCAAAGATGATATGGTAATTGATGAACTTCCTATCCTGTGTCGTGGAAAATCACAGTAGAAAGGTGGGAAAAAAGTGGCTGAAGTTATTATTCTTCGATGTTGAGATTGAGGAATTGATAACCTTTGGGGAAACCATGGAAAGTGTAGAAATGCCGATGTCATTCTACAAATAAATCCAGTAACCATCTTCGATACAACCGGGATAACCATTCAGGACTTAATTACTGCAGGTACAGCTGTTGAAAAAACTATTCAAATAGGTAAAGGTTAAAAGGTAATATTATAAAAGCTGTCATTAAATGACAGCTTTTATTACTTTTGCCACCTACCTCTGGTTTTTTGGATTAAGTATACATTATACAAAACTTCACATGTAAAATATACTGTATACATTTAGAAATGCCATAGGGTTTTTAGAAAAAATGTAGTATTATATAACAAAAATAATTTCTAAATTTTGGTATATTACAGCGATGATGCTGTATTAAATAACACAAAGGGGTGTTTTAGAATGTTCGAATGGCCAAAGTCTAATGATGTAATTGGTGCAGTTAATAGGGGAAATCCTGCTGAATCTGGTTTGTGTACCCTCTGTAGAGCGGACTGCCAAGGAAAATGTGAAACATTTCTTTCAAGCATGAGTGGAAGGAAAATTTTATATCCTAGAGATTTTGGGGTAGTTACGTCAGGTAGTAGGAACACAACCCACATAGGTGTGTCTTACAATTCTTTAAGAATTCAAGGTTATAATTATGGAGCAACAGGATTACCTCAGGGGCTTTCCAATTCTCCCGATGATTGTATATTTCCAAATGTCAGTATTGAAACAGAATTCGGAAATGAAGTAAAAACAAAATCAAGAGTACCTATTATGACCGGTGCTCTGGGTTCTACCTTTATAGCAGCGAAATATTGGGAATCTTTTGCAGCAGGTGCGGCTTTAGTTGGATTTCCTATTGTTATTGGTGAAAATGTAGTAGGTGTTGATAAGGAGTCAGTTATAGAAAACGGTAAGATTAAAAAGGCTCCTGAATTAGAAAGAAGAATTGATACTTATCTTCGTTATTATGATGGTTATGGTGCCATCCTTGTTCAGTTAAATGTTGAAGATACAAGAAATGGTGTTGCCGAGTATATAAGTGAGAAATATGGTGATAAAGTAATAATTGAGTTGAAGTGGGGGCAAGGTGCCAAGGATATAGGAGGCGAAATTCAGGTTACTAGTCTTGATTATGCTCTTTTCTTAAAAAATAGAGGATATATTGTTGACCCCGATCCAACCTTACCAGAAGTTCAGGATGCTTTTAAACATGGAGCTATTAAGTCCTTTGCAAGGCACAGTAGGTTGGGATATACAGATTTATCATCTGTTGAACAGGTAAAAGAACAATTCATGAATTCAGTAGCATATTTAAGGAAACTAGGTTTTAAACGAATTACCCTAAAGACAGGGTCTTATGGGATGGAAGGCCTGGCTATGGCAATTAAATTTGCTTCCGATGCTAAGCTGGATTTATTAACTATTGACGGTTCCGGTGGAGGAACTGGAATGAGTCCGTGGAATATGATGGAAACATGGGGCGTACCTTCAATTTTACTTCATGCTAAAGCTTATGAATATGCATCAATTCTTGCTGCTAAAGGGCAAAGAGTCGTCGATTTTGCTTTTGCCGGAGGACTGGCTAGAGAAGATCATATCTTTAAAGCATTAGCTCTGGGAGCACCTTTTACTAAAATCATTTGCATGGGTAGAGCGGTTATGATACCTGGATTCCTGGGAGCAAATATTGAAGGAGTATTAAAACCGGAAAGAAAAGAACAAGTCAATGGCAACTGGGATAAATTACCTGCCTCTGTTACTCAATTTGGCCTGACCGCTGAAGAAATATTTGCTGGGTATTATGATGTACAGAAGAAAGTAGGAGCAGAAGAAATGAAAAATATTCCTTATGGTGCAATTGCCATTTGGACATTAGTAGATAAATTATCTGCTGGTTTACAACAGTTTATGGCTGGAGTACGTAAATTCTCTATAAAAGAAATTTCCAGGGATGATATTTATTCTGGTAATAGAGAAACTGAAAAAGAGACCAAGATCCCCTTTATTACAGATGTAATGGATGAAACCGCCAAGAAAATATTAAATTCTAGTTTTAGTGTTGTTGACGAAAAGGCAAAAAAAATAATGAATTTCTAGAGTAAAAACTTTTCCGGCTGTTGTTTAGAACTATGAAAACTTGTGGTTATAAAAAAGACCTGCGAAGCAGGTCTTTTTTATAACCAGGGTATTTTATCCAGATCATCTCCTCTGAGAATAGGAAGTATCCTTGTTTTAATAGGTTCTGGCACATCTTTAATCTTTAAATCATCAATTTTTAGAATATCAATATTTTCTAATTTAACCCGCATGGCAAGTTCCCTGGTAGTTAAACCCCATTTTTTTCTTAACTCTTTTACAGTCTTGTTGCGAAAGAAAAAAGCCATTTTAAAAACTCCCTTTGAATTTACATGTTTATAGTTTTAATGGATTCCTCCCTAATTAAAGCTAGGAGATCTTGCTTGATTTCTAAAAACCGGGGACTGTTTTTCATTTCAAAAGTTCTAGGACGTCCTAAAGGAACGGAAATCCGTTTTTTTAGCCTGCCGGGACGGGCAGTCATCACATAGACAGTGTCACCCAAAAAAATAGCTTCTTCCACATCATGGGTAACAAAAAGAATAGTTTTTTTCGATTCTTGCCAGGCATTCAAAAGAATTTCTTGCATAATGGAACGGGTCTGGGCATCTAAAGCTCCGAAAGGTTCATCCATTAGTAAAATTTCCGGGTCATTAGCTAAAGCCCTTGCAATAGCCACCCTTTGTTTCATACCACCGGAGAGGTTTTGCGGGTAATGATTTTCAAAACCTTTAAGCCCAATGAGATCAAGATAATGAAGGGCGATTTGAGATCTTTCATTTTTAACCATACCCTTTAGCTCTAATCCGAATTCGATATTTTCCTGGACAGTTAACCATGGAAACAAAGTATATGATTGAAAGACCATACCCCGGTCTGCCCCCGAGGAGGTTATTTCTTTACCATCTAAGAGTGCTTTTCCTGAAGAAGTATCCGTTAAGCCGGCGATAATTCTTAAGATAGTAGACTTACCGCACCCGGAAGGTCCTAAAATTGTTACAAATTCCCCTTCTTTAACTTCAAAGGAGGTATTATCCAGGGCTACAACCTGATTACCATTTTTGCCGAATACTTTAGAGACATTATCGATTTTCAATTTAACAGCTGCTTGCATCACTTTTTATACTACCTCCTTCATGTAACCAGGGGAAAAGTTTACGGTAAATGAGTTTAAAAATAACATCACTAATCATTCCTAATAGGCCAATAACAATTATACCTACAAAGATTTTTTCCGTATTTAAAAACCGGTTGGCTTGCATGATCATATAACCCAGCCCAACAGTTGAACCTACGATTTCGGCAACTATTAAATAGGTCCAGGCCCAACCAAAGGTTATCCTTAAAGTATCAACGATACCTGGTAAAGATGCAGGTAAAATTACCTTTTTAAAGACATTTCTTCTCGTTGCCCCCAGGGTATAGGCCACATCAATTAAGTCATTAGAAACATTTTTGGTAACATCCATTACCATTAAGGTTTGTTGAAAAAAAGTACCAAAGAATATAACTGCAATTTTTTCCCCTTCACCCAAGCCGATCCATAGGATAAATAAAGGTATAAAGGCGGAAGCAGGCATATATCGAATAAAACCGATAAAAGGCTCAAAAAACCCTTCAAATACCTTTAAGGTTCCCATTAAAATCCCTAAAGGAACTGCAATAAGTGAAGCAATAAGAAACCCGGCCACTACTCTCCAGACACTGTACCCAATGTGATTAAAAAGGTCTCCATCGACAAGCATTCTAAATGCTGTAAGTAAAACAACATGGGGAGTAGGAAGAAATGTGGAAGCAATAATCTCAGTGTAACTTAAAAGAGACCAAATTAATAAAAAAATAACAAAAACGAGGATACCTAAAGAAATATAAACATTCTTTTCAATGTCAACCTTAGGTGTAAAATAAGAACTAAATCTTGGCAATTTTACTACCTCCAACAAATATTCTGTCAAATTATGTTCTGTATAAGTTTATCATAATTTAATGTTTAAAGGGAGCCCTAAACGGCTCCCCGTATACTAGTTTTTGTTAACAAAAGTAGGATCAATAATATCTTCGGTTTTAGGAACTGTGTCAATTACTTTTAATTCATTATAAAAATCTATAGCTTTTTGAGTGGTATCATAAATAGGACCTTTTTTCTCTGGAGTACCGAAAAATTCTTTGTTGTAAGTCAGGTCATAAAATTTTAAATCAGGAATAGTAGCCTGGAATTCTTTTATATCTATACCCAAACCTTTTGCCATTATTTCTTCAGATTCTTGAGCATTGTTTTTCCAGTAATCCATAGCTTGGCCCATAGCTTTTACAAAGCTTTCCATAGCATCTGGGTATTTTTCTACAATATCAGCCCGGAAACTAACACTATCAATGATAATATTTGGGTATTCTTTAGTACTTACCAGTACTTTTCCTTTATCTTTTCCTTTACTTAGCCATGGTTCCCAGGTAACAGCGGCATCTACTTTGCCAGCTACAAAGGCTGCACCGGCATCACCAGCAGTCATATTTTGGATGGTTATATCTTTTTCAGATAATCCTGCATCTTTTAAAACTGTTAAAGCAAAGAAATGACTGGTGGTACCCGTTTCTAGAGCAATAGTTTTACCTTTTAAATCTTGTACCGAATTGATTCCATTTTTAACCAGTATTCCATCTCCACCAAAAGAACCATCAAGAGCCCAGATAACCTTTACCGGAACATTAGCAGCTGTTAGTGTAACCTGTACGTCTTGTGCGGTAGCCATACCGTCTATTTTTTTACCTGCTAAAGCCTGTTTCCTTTCAGCTAATCCATCAATTTTAATTATTTCAATATCTAAACCGTTTTCTTTAAAAAACCCTTTTTCTTTAGCCAGGTAAATGGGGCCGTAACCTACCCAGGTAGGTAAAGTAATTTTTAAACTTACAGGTTCCTTCTTAGCTGGTTCTTGAGCTGGTTCCTTGGCTTTATCAGTATTTCCGCAAGCAGTAAGACTGATACTTATTAGTAAAATTACTAATAATAAACTTAGAAATTTTTTCATTAATTGCTCCTCCTATATAGTAAACATTTGTTTCAGCATAATTATAAAAACTATTGCATAAAAACGCAATAGTTTTTGAATACTATGTTTAGTATAAAAGTTGAAAATTTTTGTAAAATAGGTCCATATCTTCGGGACAACCCACGGTTAGTCGAATAAAATTAGGATAGCCCCAACCGTGGGACATTCTGACCAGAATACCTTTCTGAGCCAGATATTGAAATACTTCTCTGCCATCTTTTAATGTATCAATAAATACAAAATTAGTTTCAGAAGGGATATAAGGTATTTTTAATTTATCCAAATAGTCATAAAGAACTTTTTTAGCTGTACTGTTATATTCTTTTAATCTCCGAATATATTCCTGATCCTTTAAGCTGGCAACAGCACCGGCTTGCGCAAAAATATTAAGATTAAAGGGAGGTCTGACTTGATTTATTGCTTCGATTAATTGAGGAGAAGCTACAGCATATCCTACTCTACAGGCGGCTAATCCATAAATTTTTGAAAAGGTTCTAATGGATATAACATTTGGAAATTTTGTAACTAAAGAAATTACACTTTGGAAATTTGGGCTTTCGACATACTCAGCATAAGCTTCATCAACTACCAAAACTATATGGGCAGGTAGATTTTCAATAAAACACTGTAACTCTTTTTTATCGATAATAGTCCCTGTAGGGTTATTTGGATTACAGAGAATAATCATTTTAGTTTTATTTGTTATAGCTTTTTTAACCTTTTTTAAGTCAATTTTAAAATCCGTTAAATCTACCTTAATAGCTGTGGCACCCATTAATCTAGTGGATACAAAATATTGACCAAAAGTGGGAAAAGGTATTATTACCTCTTCTCCTTCATTTAAGAAAGCCTGGGTTAAAAGGACAATCATTTCGTCAGCTCCATTAGAAACAGCGAAATAGTCTAGATCTAAACCATATAATTTACTTAAACCTCTCCGAAGTTCTTTAGCTTGGGCATCGGGATAAAAATTAGGTAAAAGAGCAGCTTCCTGCATAGCTTTTATAGCCAAAGGGGAAGGGCCCTGAGGTGCTTCATTAAATGAAAGTTTAGCTACTCTTGGTAAATTTAATCTTTTCTTAATCTCTTCGATAGGTAAATCTTCTAGCTCAGGTATAAAGGGGACTATATCACGGGCACAATTTCGCATTAAATTTTTACCCTGCATATTATTCACCAGCCTTTTTTCCTATTTCATCAGTTTTTAAAATTGCTTTAATAACCATATCAGTAGTTACTTTAAAAGGAAGATTAGCCATGTCTTCTGTTTCAACCGAGGCATTTGCTACAGCCAGGGCTTTTTCTTCGGAAAAATTAGTAACTCCTATCTGTTTAAGGGTATAAGGTAATCCTGTTTGTTTATAAAAAGGAAGTAATTGTATAATCTCAGTTTCCTTTTTTTCTAAACAAAGCTGACAAAGAATACCAAAAGCTACAATGGCTCCATGGTAATATTGATGAGTTTCTTTTAAAAGGGTAAAACCATTATAAATGGCATGGGCTCCCCCAGAACGGAAGTCATCTCCTCCTAAACCACTAACCAGGCCGGAAAGGAGTATGTTGGCATCAATGACTTGTTCCACCTCAGGTGTGACCTGACCAGTCATTGCATCTTTAATAGCTTTTGCACCATGATTAATTAGGGTTTGGTAACATAAATTTGCCAAAGAATATGCAGCGGCTACAGTAGCATCTTTTAAATTATTGCGGACTGTAAGTTCTAACTCAAACCATTTTGCCAAAGTATCACCTATACCTGCTCTCAAGAGATCGAGGGGAGCTTTAGTAATAATCTCGGAGTCAACTAAGACTAGGCTTGGATTTCGGGCATCAAGGGTTAACTCTAAATATTCACCTTTATTAGTGTAAACTATTGAAAGGGGTGTCCAGGCTGCACAGGTGGCCGCTATGGTTGGGATAGTTATAACAGGTAAATTTGCTTTAAAGGCAGCAGCTTTAGCAGTATCTAAAGCTTTTCCCCCTCCAACACCTACAATTATTTCACTAGCGAGTTCTTTCGCTTCTTGGGCGAGTCTATTGATATTTTCCCAACTTACTTCTCCACCATACCAGCTAACTTTGGTAACTTCTAAACCATCTTTACTAAAACTCTCCAATAAATCTCTTTTTATTACATTTAAAGCGGTTTTGCCACCTATTATATAAGCTTTAGTACCAAATTCTCTACAATATTGACCTGCTAAATGGCGCAAACCACTTTTCCGCTGGTATATCCCGGGGGCAATAATTTTCTTTAACATGCATGAATTCCTCCAAATTTCTAAATATATACTTTTATAATAATTTAAAATTATATCACATTTTTCCATAAAAAAACGAGCCTGAAAGCTCGTTATATTAATATTATAACATTAAATTTCTGTACCACTTTAGCTATTGCAGTTTTCTAGGACATTTTGTATGTTACTTGGATTGACGTACCCTGTTGCCCATTAAAAAAGTGATGGAATACAATCCTGCTGCACCTACTAAAGCATAAACAATTCTACTTAGGAGTGCATTCTGTCCACCAAATAATGTAGCCACCAAATCAAATCCAAATAAACCTATGAGTCCCCAGTTTAATGCTCCGATAATTACTAATATCAAAGCTATTTTGTCCATAAATAAATCCTCCTTTTAGTTTGTTTTAGCTTTTGAATATACAGAGAAAATTATGCTCAAAAAAAATTTTTTTATACTTATGAAGGAAAAAAATGTATTTGTGTGAAATTTTAATAAAGAAATATTTTGAGGAAGTGACTTTAAAAATGTTATCATATATTCACATTGTAAGTATTATTCTTACACTATTATTGGTCATCGGAGTAGGTTTCTATTCGGTAAGGCAGGTAAAATCAGCAAGTGATTTTACTGTAGGTGGGCGTTCCATAAGTACCTCTTTAGTAGCAGGTACTATTGTTGGGACATTAGTTGGGGGAGCATCAACTGTTGGAACGGCAGAGCTGGCTTTTAAATATGGTTTCAGTGCTTGGTGGTTTACACTAGGGGGAGGAATAGCCTGTATTATATTAGCCTTGTTTTTAGCTAAGCCTTTAAGGTTTTCAGGAGCTTCCACCGGGCCTGGTTTTTTAGCACAGGCCTATGGAAGAGAGGCTGGAACCTTGGCGAGCATTTTTTCTTCCTTAGGAATATTTCTCAATATCATAGCTCAAATACTTGCTGCAGTTGCCCTAATAACTTCAATGTTCAGTATCAGTCCTTCCAAAGCAGCCTTTATTGCTGTATTTCTAGTAATATCGTACGTCATTTTCGGTGGGGTGTGGGGAACAGGTATAGTTGGAACACTAAAAGTAATTCTTTTATACATATCTATGTTTGTTTCTGGATTATTAGCTTACAGGTTGGGTGGCGGGATAACGGGTTTTATTCAAAATTTTCCTGAATTTCCCTGGTTTAGTTTATTCGGAAGAGGAGTAAGCAAAGATTTAGCGGCGGGCTTTTCCTTAGTGGTAGGTGTACTCTCTACACAAACATATCTACAAGCCATGTTTTCCGGTAAAAATGTTCAATCTTCTAGAAATGGGGCCCTTATTTCCGGAATGATAATTCCACCCATTGGGTTAGCAGGAATATTTGTGGGGTTATATATGAGAGCTAACTTTCCTACCATCAATGCCCGGGAAGCTTTACCCATGTTTATCTTACAATACCTTCCCCATTGGCTGGGGGGAGTAGTTCTCGCCACCCTTTTAATTTCAGTTGTTGGTACGGGGGCAGGACTGGTATTAGGCGTAAGTACCATGCTTAGCCAGGATATTTATAAGAAAATGATTGCACCTCAGGCCTCAGATGATAAAGTTTTACTATTTTCCAGAATAGCAATTATTGTAGTTACAGCTCTAACCCTTATTTTTGCAACAGGAAATATGAATTCACTAATCTTAAAATGGAGTTTTTTATCAATGGGGCTAAGAGGGGCTACTATTTGCTTTCCATTATTAGGTGCCATTTTTATGAGGAAACAAATTAGACCCAAGGTCGGTATTTGGGCAATAGTATTAGCACCCCTTTCTACAATTTTATGGGCTATTATGGGGTTGGAATTTATTGATCCTTTATATGTAGGTTTGTTTGTTAGTTTGGGTACTTTAATATTGGGTTCTTTAATTTTAAAAGAATAATTTGAGGTGTTGTTATGGAACAAAATTCACGTATCATTGCAATTATTGGTTGTGGACGAATGGGAAGTTTACTTGCTGATAAATTGTCTAGGCATTACCAGCTTTATGTTTACGACCAGTTACCTGAAAATGCAGAACGATTAAGTAGGTCATGTGGTGCTTTGATAGCAGGAAAAGATGATTTGAAAAAAGCTGAAATAATTATTCTGGCTTTAGCTACAGAAGTTATTCCTAAAGCTATTGCGGAATTGGAGGAATATTTAACAGAAGAAGCAATTTTAGTAAATATTGCTACCACTTTTCCCCATTGTGAAGTTAATACTAAACTAAAAAAAGTGTCTGCTAAAATAGTGGGCCATGCTAAGGAAATGGCTTTAGGTGAAAAGCCCGTTATTATTGTGGAAAGTGATAATTTAGAAGCCCGAACCATAATAAAGGAAGTTTTTTTACATATTGGTAGTGTGCTAGAAGGTCAGACAGATATTGTTAGTAAGATTAATACTATATCCTCCAAGTATGGTATTTTAGCTGCTTTAGAAGTAAAAAATGCTTTGCAAGAATTAAATTTATCTGAGGAAATAATTACTGCTGCCATTAGAAATGTTACTGCCGGTACTATGAAGGCCTTTGCAATTGGTGATGTGGGGCCATTCGCTCAAGCTATCATTGACAAATATGAGAAAGGTGGTCATGTATAGTAATATAAGTTTTTACATATCGTATAATTAATAATACTGGCCACTAAGATAGTAAAAGTCCAAGGATGTGGAAATATGCAAAATAAAAAAAAGAAGACTTTTTATGCCAAGGATATCTTAAAGTTAGAAATTGCTGAAGAGCTAGGGCTGATGCCGAAAATTAAGACGGGTGGTTGGCCTGAACTTACTGCAGAAGAATCGGGTCGTATTGGAGGAATAATGACTAAAAAAATGCGTAAGTTAGGCTGGCTGTAAACTCTATGGTTTCTGTTTTATAACAGAAACCTTTTATATTATAATAAAGTAGTACAATTTTGAAAAATTCTGATATAATTAGATAGGAATTTGTTGCGAGGGGGTAGGGTATTGGTAGAAACTAAGCACGAATTGATAATAAGATTTATTAAGGATTTAGAAGTAGGTACTAAGGTATCTGTTCGGCAGATTGCTAAAGAACTTGATGTAAGTGAAGGTACAGCTTACAGGGCCATTAAAGATGCAGAAGCTCAAGGACTGGTCAGTTCTATTCCCAAAGTAGGAACTATCCGTATTGAGGAAGAAGAGGAAAAAGAATTAGAAGATTTAAGTTTACGGGAAATATCCTTAATAGTAGAAGGTGAAGTTTTGTGCGGCCACGAAAAACTGGGCATGGTCCCTGATCAGTTTCTTATCGGTTCGACAAGTGAAAAATTCATAGAAAGGTATATAGAAAAACAAACACTTTTGTTAGTAGGTGACCGGGAAGAAGTTCAGTTACTAGGTTTGGACAAGGGTGCTGCTTTATTAGTTACTGGTGGTTTTGGCGTATCGGAACAGGTTCTGGAAAAAGGTAGAAGTCTTAATTTACCTATCATAACCTGTCCATACGATACTTTTGTTGCTACCTCGATGATTAACAGGGCTGTTTATGAACGTTTAAGCTACAAAGAATTAGTAAGAGTTGAAGACATTATGATTACCGATGTTGACTATTTATCACCGGAGTATACAGTATCCCAATGGCACGAACTGGCTCAAAAAACCGGTCACAGTCGTTTTCCTGTTGTGGACCAAAACGGTGTTGTGGTAGGAATTGTATCTGCAGTTGATGTGGCCGGGGTAGACCCGGATACTAGTATCCTGGCTGTTATGACAGCAGATGTTTTAACTGCAGGACCTAAAACCTTAGTAACCCATCTTTCCAGGGTTTTAGTTTGGGAAGGCTTTGAGCTGGTTCCTATTGTTGATGATGAAAAACACCTAGTGGGTGTAGTTAGTCGTCAGGATATCTTAAAGGCTTTCCAGCAAACCCAAAAACAACCCCAAGTAGGGGAAACCGTTGATAATTTAACTTTGAGTGGTTTTAAATTGGGCGAATGGGATGGTGGAGTTAAATTAGAAGGTGATATTACGGAATTCATGGTAAGTGAATTAGGTACCGCCAGTGTTGGTACAGTTGTAATGATCCTGAGCACAGCAGCTTTCATTGCTATTCGTAAAAGTTTGCGCTGGGATACAGTAACGGAGAATTTTACCCTGTACCAAATGAATCCTCCGGCAGTTGGTGAAAGGGTAGATGTATTCACTAAAATTTTACAAACAGATAAGAAAACCTGTACAGTGGAAATAGAAATGTATAGTGGTTCAGAATTAAAGGCTAAAGCGCTAACCACCTGTAGAGTAGTGAGGAAATAGTATAGCGGAACGGTGTGAAAAAGTAATAATAAATTAAAGGCCTAGTTGTTTTAACTAGGCTTTTGCTGTTTCACTATTTAACTTTTTCACATTTACACTTATAATTACTGGTTCCTCCTGCTGGTTAGGAGCAATATATTTTGCATAAACATAAAAAATAATTTTTTCCGATACTAAGACCCCCTTTACCTGTAAAGTAAAATGATAGCCCAGGGCTTCTATTTTTCTTTTATCTACAATATGCCAGATGACCTGAGGATCAAGTTCTTTGACTCTTTTACCTCTAATATTTTTTAGCATATCTTTTACTTGTTCTTCAATTTTTATTTTAAGATTTTCTTCATCAGCAAAATTTCTTTGGGGGAGTTCAAGGTCTATTTCAATCTCTTTAACAATGAACCAGCGTTTTGCTTCAGATACTTTATCCTCTAAAGCCTTGATCTGGTTTTCTTTTTCATCCAGTTGAACCTTTAAATAGGAATTTTCATTGTGAATTTTTTCCATCTGATAACCTATGGCTAAAGTAGTCAAAACTGCTCCCACAATAACTCCGATGGTAAATAAAGCCAGATGTTGGGTAAATTGTTTATTTGGAATAAAAAAGAAAAATCTCATGGTTTCCCACTACCTGTTAGAGTATAGATAAGATAGATACCCAATTCTGCTCCGGCAAAAGAGCTGACTACATAGAAAAAATGCTTACCTAAAACACGAAACTCACCGGAAAACAGCCCGGAACCGAAGGCTTCAAAAGAACTGAAAGATCCACCAATTGCTGCAACAACTGCCCAAAGTTTCATATCCTCAGCCAGCTTACGCATGGTAAAATAGGGTTGGTGTCCTGTTATTATAGTAGATAGAGAGCCGATGAGAGCTCCTCCTAAAACTATTCCTAAAGCTGTACAAAAGATAAAAACTAATCTATCAGTAAAATTCATACTTATACCTCACAAAATTCTTAGTGATAATAATATATATTTATTCTCGAGTTGTACTATGCAGGACAATAGTTTAACTGTGTTGAAAAATGATAAATAAAATTACCACTAGCCACAATAACTTTGATATTCAGCTTAACTTATTTAGATAAGGTGGTGACTTGGTTTGACAAAACAATTTATACATTTACATAACCATACCGCTTATAGCTTATTAGATGGAGCTTGTCGGATAGATCGCCTTATTGAAAAGGCCAAAGAACAGGATATGACTGCCCTGGCTATTACTGATCACGGGGTAATGTACGGTGTGGTGGATTTTTATAAAGCTTGTCAAAAGGCCGGTATCAAACCTATTATTGGTTGCGAAGTATATGTAGCTCCCAATTCTCGCTTTGACAAACGACCTAATATTGATGATTCTCCTTATCATTTAGTCTTATTGGCTAAAAATAATACAGGTTATCAGAATTTGATAAAACTTGTATCTTTAGCTTGGCTAGAAGGTTTCTATTATAAGCCCCGAGTGGATAAAGAAATTCTGGCTAGATACAGTGAGGGATTAATAGCACTGAGTGCCTGCCTAGCTGGAGAAATTCCAAGTCTTTTAATGGAAAATAAATATACAGAAGCTAAAACTAGTGCCTTGTGGCATCAAGATATTTTTGGAAAAGGAAACTATTATTTGGAACTTCAAAATCATGGTTTACAAGAACAGGTTAAAATCAATGCCCAGTTGTCAAAAATAAGTATGGAAACAGGTATACCTTTAGTAGCTACCAATGATGTTCATTATGTAGCTGCAGATGATGCCAAAGTTCAAGATGTACTTATGTGTCTTCAAATGGGAAAAGTACTTGAAGATGATTCCCGGATGAGATTTGAAACTCAGGAGTTTTATTTAAAATCCTGGAAAGAAATGAACCTGGTTTTAGGAGAGTACCAGGAAGCCTTAACTAATACCGTTAAAATTGCTGAACAATGCCAAGTTGACTTTACCTTTGGCGAGAACCATATGCCCGTATTTCAAGTTCCCGAGGGTTTTACCTTAGAAACTTATTTAGATAAATTATGTTTTGAAGGCTTAAAAGAGCGTTATGGAAAACCGACAAAAAAAGCGGTAGAGCGTCTTAATTTTGAATTGCAAATTATCAAGCAGATGGGTTATGCAGGGTATTTTCTTATTGTTTGGGACTTTATCCGTTTTGCCCGCCAGCAGGGTATTTATGTAGGTCCAGGAAGGGGTTCCGCTGCCGGCAGCTTGGTTTCTTATACCTTAGGTATCACAGATATCGATCCTTTAAAATATGACTTGTTATTTGAACGGTTTTTAAATCCGGAACGGGTAAGTATGCCTGATATCGATATAGATTTTTGTTATGAACGGCGGGGAGAAGTAATAGATTATGTAGTTAACAAATATGGCAAGGAGAGGGTTTCCCAGATTATAACCTTTGGAACAATGGCTGCCAGAGCTGCTATCCGGGATGTAGGACGAGTAATGAATATTCCTTTGGGATTAGTTGATAAAATAGCTAAACTTATCCCTAATGAATTGGGCATAACTATTCAAAAGGCATTAGAGGTTTCCCCAGAACTAAAAGAATTGGTAGAAAGGGACCCACAAATAAAAGAGCTGGTTTATACCGCTATGGCCTTAGAGGGTATGCCCAGGCATGCTGGTACCCATGCTGCAGGTGTTGTTATTTCCCAAGAACCCCTTGATCACTATTTGCCTTTACAAAAGACTACTGACGGTGGAGTAACTACCCAGTTTGCTAAGGAAAATGTTGAGGAAATTGGCCTTTTGAAAATGGATTTGTTGGGTCTGCGAACCTTAACGGTAATCAATAAAGCAATAGACCTGGTTAAAAATAATCATGGTCTGGAAATAGATTTTAATAAAATAGATTTAGATGATCCGCTTACCTACGACCTTTTAAGTAAAGGAGAAAGTATTGGTGTTTTTCAATTAGAAAGTTCTGGCCTAAGAGCTATTCTTAAAGAATTAAAACCGGAACATTTTGAGGATATTATTGCTTTAGTGGCTTTATATCGACCTGGCCCTTTAGGTAGTGGCATGGTTGAAGATTTTATTGCCAGGAAACACGGTCGGAAAACTATAGAATATTTACACTCTAAATTGGAACCTATTCTTAAACCTACCTATGGAGTTATTCTCTATCAGGAACAGGTAATGCGCATTGCCAGTGAACTAGCTGGTTTTACTCTGGGACAAGCTGATTTATTACGCAGGGCTATGGGTAAAAAGAAACCGGAAATCATTGCCGGACTTAAACAGGAATTTATAGAAGGAGCTAAGAAAAATAGTATTGACCCTCAAGTGGCAGGAAGGATATTTGAGCTTATTGAATATTTTGCCGGATATGGTTTTAATAAAAGCCACAGTGCAGCCTATGCGATGCTAGCTTTTCAAACGGCTTATTTAAAAGCCCATTTTCCAGTGGAGTTTATGGCTGCGCTTTTAACCAGTGTTATGGAATCTTCCGATAGAGTGCCATTTTATATTGCGGAATGCCAACGGATGGGGATCAGTGTCTTGCCTCCAGATATTAATGAAAGTAGAGAAAATTTTATTGTTGTAGATGGTAATATCCGCTTCGGCCTGGCTGCGGTAAAAAATGTTGGTAAAGGTGCTATTCAAGCCATTTTATTGGCCCGAGACGAGGAAGGACCTTTTAAATCCTTGCAAGACTTTTGTAAACGGATAGATTTAAGTCAAGTGAACCGCAGAGTCATAGAAAGTCTAATCAAATGCGGTGCTTTTGGTTCTGTTCCCGGTAGTAGGGTTCAACTTTTACAAGTTTTGGATACTTGTATCGAACAGGGGCTACAACTACAAAAAAATAAAAATAGCAATCAGGTTTCCCTTTTTGATGTAGGGGAAGAAGCGGGTTTTACTATGGATTTTGCTGAAATTGAGCTGCCTGATGTAGAAGACTTTAGCCAGCGGGATATCCTAGCTATGGAGAAAGAAATATTAGGACTATATGTTAGCGGTCATCCTTTACATGAGTATGCTAAGGTATTAAAAACCAGGATAAAACATCAAATTGCCGATCTCAATCAAGAGGAAGATGGTAGAAGAATTGCTATCGGGGGTATAATTACCTCTGTTCGCAGGAGTATTACTAAAAAAGGCGAAACTATGGCCTATTGTATAGTGGAAGATTTGACAGGAAGTATAGAAGTTCTTGTCTTTCCCAGGGCTTTACAAAAATATCATACTTGTGTAGAAACTGATAAAGTAGTAATTATTTCTGGAAGAATTAATTTACAAGAAGATAGTCCCAAATTCTTTGCTGAAGAGATTGAAGTTCTAACATTACCTGATATAAAAACTCCCAAGCTGTATATAAAGATTGATACTACTACAATGGATAGTACCCAGATTGAAACTATCGGACATATTCTCAAAAACTATAGAGGTCAGATTCCCGTTTATCTTTTTTTTGAAAAAGAGAAAAAGCTGATCTTAACAGATCAGGAGTACTGGGTAAGCTGGCATTCTGAACTTAAAAAAGATCTTTTACAAATTTGTCCTGAAGAAAATTTATCGTTAGTTAATAAATAAAAAGGTACTTTTTAAAGGTCCCCATCATAAAATTATTTATAAACTGAATTTGGGGGCTTGAATCATGAAGGAAATTGTTCTCAGACAAATGAAAGAGCGGGGTATCACTATCGAAGGAATTGTCGAAATTGTTTTTGATTTACAGAAACCATATCATCCTAGCCTAAATAAAGAAAACTGTAGGGAAGCAGTAAATGCTGTCTTGGATAAGAGAGAAGTTCAACATGCTATTTTGACAGGTTTAGCACTGGATATTATGGCAGAAAAGGATTTACTTCCCCAACCCATTTTACAAATAATAAAAGAAGACGAATCTTTATATGGAATCGATGAAATACTGGCAATAGCAATAACTAATATTTATGGAACAATAGGTATTACAAGTTTCGGGTATTTAGATAAGATGAAAATAGGGTTAATAGGTAAACTGGACTCCAGGAAGGGTTCTGTAAATACCTTTGCCGATGACATAGTAGCAGCTATTGCTTCTGCTGCTGCGGCCAAGATTGCCCATAGCCTAAAAGGCGGGAGTGAAAGTTAGTAATCATAAAATTTGCGAAAAATTTTAGAGATTTGCAGGAGAATAAAGTTAATTCTAGAATAAATTTTGGTTGAGAAATCTAGTAAAAAAAAGAGATAAAGACCTGAATAGTGTACAAAATGTTTATAATTTGGACAAGCTAAGAATAAGCTTAATTGGAGGGTGGTTTTTTGACGAAGATTGCCGTATATCCCGGTACTTTTGATCCTGTAACTTTTGGACATATGCATATTATTAAAAGGGCTGCCAGGCTCTTTGATAAAGTTATTATGGCAGTGGCTGCAGATAATTATAAAAAAACTATATTTACCGTAGAAGAAAGGTTGCATTTGATAAGGGAATGCTGTTTGGATGGATTACCAAATGTGGAACTTGATGTATTTAACGGTTTATTAGTTGACTATTTGCACAAAAAGGGAGCAGTTGCCATAATCAGAGGGTTAAGGGCTGTTTCTGATTTTGAATATGAGATGCAAATGGCTTCAATAAACCGCCACCTGGATCAAAGGGTAGAAACAATATTTCTAATGACTGATGCGGAATATTCCTTTATTAGTTCTAGTATTATTAAAAATGTTGCTGAGTTGGGTGGAGATATAGAACAATTTGTTCCAGGAATAGTTGTGGAAGCTTTAAGAAAAAAATACAAAGTAGGTGAGGGCCGTGAATAATTCTAATACAAATAATGGTGAATACATTCTGGTAAAAGCATTAGATAATGGGGTTACAATCAGTGGTTTAACCAGAGGCAGGGATACAAAATTCCATCACACTGAAAAGTTAGACCGTGGGGAGGTAATGATTGCCCAGTTTACAGAACAAACATCAGCAATGAAAATAAAAGGTAGAGCCAGGGTGTATACTATTCACGGGATTGTTGAGGCAGGAGAATAACAAAAAATTTATTTACTTATTTATTTTTATGAGGAGGAATTGACATAATGTGGACTGTTGTATATATTGCTCCTAATCGGATTATAGCTGAACAGTTAAAAGAAATATTGACATCTGAAGGTTTATTAGTTAATTTACGCTCCTCAGGTGTACCTCATTTAGGCGATTCCGGTTCTGTAGAAATTTTAGTACCTGAATCAGAAGTTGAAGAGGCCCATGAAATTTTAAGTAGTGCAATCACGAAATAATTAAACTATAAGTTAAACTATTTTTAACCTTTTTCATGAAATCTTAACTATGGACTAATAACTTTTTTGAAGGAGTGCATTTTTAATGCAAAGAATTGCCGTCCTGACTAGCGGTGGAGATGCACCTGGGATGAATGCTGCCATTAGGGCAGTAGTCAGAAAAGCTATTTATCATGATTTGGAAGTTTATGGAATAGAACGGGGTTATGTAGGTCTTATTGAAGGTGTTTTTCATAAAATGGACCTTGGTTCTGTAGCAGATGTCATCCAGAGGGGTGGTACTATCCTTCATACCGCCCGCAGTAAAGAATTTATGCAACCTGAAGGTAGACAAAAAGCCCTGGAGAACTTAAGACAACGAGGAATAAATGGGTTAGTTGTAATTGGTGGTGATGGTTCCTTTCGAGGGGCATTAGAATTACATAAGCTGGGGTTTCCCGTTATTGGAGTACCCGGAACCATTGATAATGATATTTATGGCACGGAGTTAACTATAGGATTTGATACTGCCGTCAATACTGTTTTAGAGGCTATTAACCGTATCAGAGATACTGCTACCTCCCATGAAAGGACATTTCTGGTAGAAGTTATGGGTCGTAATTCAGGTTGGATAGCTTTAGAGGCCGGACTAGCCGGTGGAGCAGAGTCTATTCTCGTGCCTGAAATAGAACCTGACTATAATGAAGTTGTAGAAAGACTTAAACGGGGTATAGCCAGAGGTAAACGTCACAGTATTATTCTTGTTGCAGAAGGTGTGGAATCTGCTTATAAGGTAAGTGATGAAATAAAAACACGAATTGGACTGGACACTCGAGTTACTGTATTGGGTCATATCCAGCGGGGAGGAACTCCAACTGCTTTGGATAGAGTGATAGCAAGTAAAATGGGAGGGTTAGCTGTAGAACTATTACTACAAGGTGAATCAAATCTCATGACAGGTATTGTAGGAAATAAAATGGTAACCGTATCCCTTGAGGAGGCGGTAACAATTAAAAAAACTTTAGATTTAGAAGCTTACAATTTAGCAGGGATATTATCAATTTAAGGAGGAGATGCTTATGAGACGTACAAAAATTGTTTGTACTATCGGTCCTGCCAGTGAATCAGTAGAAAAACTATGCCAGCTTATTGAAAGTGGGATGAATGTAGCCCGTTTGAACTTTTCCCATGGTACCCATGAAGAGCATGGGCAGCGAATTAAAAATATTAGAGAAGCTGTAAAAATAACCAATAAGTCCGTTGCCATCATGTTAGATACCAAAGGGCCAGAAATACGTACCGGCTTATTACAAGCAGGCAAGATTACTTTAGAGACTGGTAGTAAAATTACCTTGACTACTGAGGAAATTGAAGGAACTAAAGAAAGAATTTCTGTTAACTATTCAGGCTTACCCCAGGATGTAAAACCCGGCAATTTAATACTTCTTGATGATGGTTTAATTGCTTTGAGAGTTCTGGAGGTTACAGGTACAGAAATTAACTGTGAAATCTTAAATGGAGGAGATTTATCCAACAGGAAAGGTGTAAATGTTCCCGGAGTGGATATTAGATTACCTGCTATTACCGAAAAAGATATAGCTGATATCAAATTTGGAATAGAACAGGGTGTAGATTTTATCGCAGCCTCTTTTATTAGAAGTGCCAGTGATGTTCTAGAAATCCGAAAAATCCTTGAAGCTCATAAGGCTGATATCCACATAATTTCTAAAATTGAAAATCAGCAAGGGGTAGTCAATATTGATGAGATTTTAGAAGTATCAGATGGGTTAATGGTAGCCCGGGGTGATCTGGGGGTAGAAATTCCTGCCGAAGAGGTTCCATTAATTCAAAAGATGATGATTGAAAAATGTAATAGGGCAGGGAAGCCTGTTATAACAGCTACTCAAATGTTGGATTCCATGATTAGGAACCCACGACCCACAAGGGCTGAGGCTAGTGATGTTGCTAATGCTATCTTAGATGGAACTGATGCTATTATGCTTTCTGGGGAAACTGCTGCTGGTAAATATCCCATTGAAGCAGTTCAAACCATGGCAAGAATTGCGGAAAGGGCCGAAAGTGCTCTCAACTATGAAAACATTGTCAGTTTGCGAGGGATTGTTACCAGACAAACAACTACTGATGCTATCAGCCATGCTACCTGTACTACAGCCCATAATTTAGGTGCGGCAGCTATTATTACAGCTACCGAATCAGGATCAACAGCTAGAATGGTATCTAAGTACCGTCCAAAATCAAAAATTATTGCCGTAACTCCAAGGGCAACTGCTCAACGCAAACTCCTTTTAGTTTGGGGTGTAGAACCTATTTATGCTCCTGAAACAGAAGGTACAGATGCCATGATTGAACAATCTATCAATACATCTTTAAAAGCAGGTTTAATAAAAAATGGTGACCTGGTAGTTATTACCGCGGGTGTACCTGTTGGTGTTCCAGGAACTACAAATCTCCTTAAAGTCGAAGTTGTGGGACAAATATTGGCCCAAGGCACAGGAATCGGGCGAGGAAGTGTAACAGGAACTGTCCAAGTTGCTAGAAGTGCCCAGCAAGCTGTAACTGAAACTGGACCAGATGAAATTCTGGTTGTAACAGCAACCGATGCTGAATATGTTCCGGCAATGGAAAAAGCAGCGGCAGTTATAGCTGAGGAAGGTGGATTAACTTCCCATGCTGCCATTGTCTGCTTAAATCTTGGTAAGCCTGTTCTAGTTGGGGTAGAAAAAGCCACCGAAAAACTACCTACCGGAACTTTGATTACTATAGATGTGGTGAGGGGAGTTGTATACCGAGGCCGTGCTAAGGTTATGTAACCAACTGACCTAAAGTTCGCCGAGCGGCGTTAATTTAAACCCGAGGTCCTCGACGTATTACTTATACGATTGCGGCCTCGGGTTTTAAAAATGCCTTGTTATACATAATTTTAGGACAGTCCGTAATGCTATTAAAGTAGCATTAAAATCAAAATCAAATTATAGATATACATCAGACATACTTATACCAATTTATCGTAGGAGGGAAGAAAGATGCCTTATATTTTAGCCTTATTAGGAATTGGTTCTGCAATAATTGCTTTTACCGTTTCCTGGCAGGTTAAACATGTAACTCCTGATTTCATATCAGTGGCTAAGTACAATTTTTTCATAATTCCTATATTATTTATAGCTAATACATCTTTGGGGTTAGGTTTTATTAAAGGTCACCAACTTGTTAAGAATTTACCTTTGCTGATTGCTTCCCAAACCTTTATTTATTATTTGATGATAATTTTTTTCTCAATATATTTGGTAGAAGATAAAGTATCTTTTTACCGGGCTATAATAGCTTTTAGTTTAATGGCTTTTTCCATTTGGCTTTTAAAAAGCTGAATATGGTAAATTATTCCCTTGTTAACATTTATACAAAATAGTAAAATTTATTTGTCTTTTGTGTAATTATTAAATGAAAGGAGGGTAGTTGAAAGCTTAATTTAATGTAACATTTTTTTAAAAACTAAATACAATAAGAATATCTTATTTTACAAAAAAACAGCACAAATTAAAATTAAACATTAAAGCGCCAGGACCACCAAAAACCTTAACCTCAGCCTGATCTAATTGATTATCCATTAAGCTAATGGGTGGTTGACGAGGATGGGAGTTTATCGAAAGATTCGGCGGATGCTCCCCGGTCGCTGTATGACCGTAAAAGGTATCACAAAACCTGGAAGTAATTTCAGGCACAAAGGATACCGGATGCAGTTGTGCTGTGACTTAAGGAGGAATTTATTTTGTGTGGCATAGTTGGTTATATTGGTAAAAAGGAAGCCGCTCCAATTTTAATGGAAGGTTTACGTAAATTGGAGTACCGTGGTTATGATTCCGCTGGAGTTGCAGTTCTTAAACATGATAAATTGCAGGTTGTTAAATCTGAAGGGAAATTATCATTTTTAGAAAGTAAGCTTCTTAGAAATAATCCTACAGGAAATATTGGTATAGGACATACCCGTTGGGCTACCCATGGTAGACCATCGGACGAAAATTCCCATCCCCACACCAGTTGCTCTCAAGATTTTGCTGTTGTGCACAATGGTATTATTGAGAATTACCTGGAATTAAAAGAATGGCTCTTAGAGCAAGGGCATATTTTTTCTTCGGAAACTGATACAGAAGTAGTAGCCCACATGGTGGAGCATTACTATGAAGGTGACTTGGAAAAAGCCGTCAAAAGAACTTTAGAAAAAATACATGGTTCTTATGCCCTGGGAGTAATCTGTAAAAATGAACCGGACAAAATTGTCGCAGCTAGAAAAGATAGCCCATTGGTAATTGGTATCGGTGAAGGAGAAAACTTTATTGCCTCAGATATACCCGCTATCCTTTCTCATACCAGAAAATGTTATTTAATCAATGATGGCGAAGTTTGTGTACTTACTCCGGAAACAATAACAATTTCTACCATTTCCGGGGAAATAATTAATAAAGAAGTATTTCATGTTTCTTGGGATGCCGAGGCTGCTGAAAAAGGTGGCTACGAACACTTTATGCTCAAAGAGATTCATGAGCAGCCTGTTGCTTTCAGAAAAACTTTAAGTGGCCGAATTGTAGAAAATAAGGTTAAATTTGAAGATTTTAAATTATCGTTAAAAACCGTGAATAGTTGGAAAAAGGTTTATATTGTAGCCTGTGGAACCGCCTATCATGCTGGATTAATCGGTAAAGGAATATTTGAAAGCTTATTACGGATCCCTGTAGAAGTAGATATAGCTTCTGAATTCCGTTACCGGGAACCACTGGTTGATGAAGATACTCTGGTTATTGTTATCAGTCAATCCGGGGAAACGGCTGATACCCTAGCTGCTCTTAGGGAAGCCAAAAATAAAGGAGCTAGTGTTTTAGCCATTACTAATGTAGTGGGTAGCTCAATTGCCAGAGAAGCTGACTTTGTAGTTTATATATGGGCCGGTCCGGAAATTGCTGTAGCTTCAACTAAAGCATACACAACTATGCTGGTCGCCGAATATTTACTAGCCCTGTATCTAGGCCAATTAAAAGGAGTAGTTAGTGAAGCAGAAGCCAAGGTTATCATTGATGCTTTATATGCTCTACCTGAAGCAACTATTAGAATTTTAAGCGAAGAAAATAAATATAAAGAGATTGCTGAGAAATATAAAGATAAAAAGGATATTTTCTTTATCGGACGGGGCTTTGACTGGGCTGTAGCTTTGGAAGGTTCTTTAAAGCTTAAAGAAATTTCCTATATTCATGCTGAAGCTTATGCTGCCGGGGAATTAAAACACGGAACTTTAGCATTAATTACTGATGAAACTCCGGTTATTGCTTTATGTGTGCAAAAGAATACTTATGATAAAACCCTTTCCAATATTAAAGAAGTTAAAGCCAGGGATGCCGAGGTTTTAGCTATAGCAATCGAAGGAGATAAAGAAGTAAGTAAATATGTAGATGATGTAATAGAAATTCCTGATATTTATAACTTTGTAGCACCTGTACTTACAGTAATTCCATTACAGTTAATATCATATTATACAGCGAAAGCCCGGGGCTGTAACGTAGATCAACCGAGGAACCTTGCGAAATCAGTAACTGTGGAGTAGGATAGGGATTGTTATTAAGTGTCGTTGTCCAATGATAATAAACTCTGGTGACTAATAAAAAAGTCGTGTGATAATAATAAAAAAGTTTTGTGAAACCCGTGAGGTGTAATCAGGAGAGATCTGTTTACCTTCACGGGTTTTTCGCCTCCAAGGAACGATCCGAAGTTGTAATCAACCCCCCTCCTAACCCATCCAATGCCTTATTTCACCTGCGTTTGACCGACCACTCCTCCTAACAAAGAAAAATAATTAAATAAATAAGATAAATAACCCCCTCAGAACAGGAATACACCAGCGTGCTTGTCACAAAACTTTATTATGATTCAACACCTGTAGTTTAGTGAGAAAGAAAAGGTTGGAAATTTTACAACAGAAAAGATAACCCCAAAGGTTTGTAAAAATTTTTTTTACAAATCGTATCTTTTTTTACACTTTTGGTGTATAATAAAGTAGGAGGTGTAAAAAATGACTATGGAATTATTATTTGAAAATAGAAAATTAATAGGTGAAAATATTTTAAACATTATTAAAGATAACGGATATACAAAGTTTTCCTTCTCAAGGCTTACTAATATTTCAAGACCTACTTTGGATAAATTAATTAAAGGAGAAGTCGACAGCCTTGCTACATTCAAAACCCATATTCAAAAGATTTTGGACAGCCAGAATATGGATGAAGAACAACTA
>JASKKI010000094.1 GCA_030154225.1 Clostridia bacterium
TTTTTATATACCAACCAAGTTTTTTTAAAAGTTGAGGTAAACTGAGCTTTTTAAAAATAAATAATTCTTAATCTATAGGGAAAAATTAAGATGAAGTATAAATTAAAGTTGTTAAGGAGGTAATATTTATGACGGCTCAGTTTGGTGCCCATGAGGTAATGGAGGTACACGAGGTTCTAAACAATTCAATTAATGCAATTAATCAGTGTCAACTTTATCGTCCTCATGTAAGAGACCAACAGCTAGCTTCTATGCTTGACCACCAGCTCCAATTTATGATCTCGGAATATAATAACTTGGTTCAAGCTATCAACCAAAAGGGTATAACAATGGGTTCACCCTATCGATCAACTCAGAATACCCAACCCACTTATGGATTGGATAATCCTCAAACCCAAAGTCCCAACATGTCACCATTTCAGTTAAAGGATAGTGACATTGCCAGCGGGGTATTAGGTATTCATAAAACAGGAGCCACTTTTAAAATGTTAGCTTCTCTGGAATGTGCCGATCCTAATCTCAGAAGGATGATTCAGCAAGGTGCTGTAAATTGTGCTGAACAAGCTTATGAAATTTGGCAGTATATGAATCAAAAAGGGTATTATCAAGTTCCCACAATGAAAGAGATGACTACCAATACAGTAGTTAATTCCTATACAACTACTACCGGTGGAAATGTAAATATGGGCCAACAATTTGGAAACAGAACAATGTAATTCACAAAAAAAGCTATTAGCTCCATTGGCTAATGGCTTTTTTTAACATTGATAATCGAACATATGTTTGAGTATAATGAAAAATGAATGGACTAATAGACTTTTTTAGGAAGGTTGATACTCATGTTTGATTATTCCAAATTACCCCGGCATAATGTTTTATGTATTGATATGAAAAGTTTTTATGCAAGTTGTGAATGTGTGTTTCGCAAGTTAGATCCTTTAAATTCTTATCTTGCTGTTATTGGCGATAAAACATTTAGTGGTAGTATTGTTTTATCAGCTACTCCTAAAATGAAAAAAGATTATGGAATAAAAACGGGAAGTCGATTATTTGCAATTCCCCGTGATTCCAAAATTCATCTTGCTGAGGCCAGGATGGCTCTTTATTTAAACCAGTCACTGCAAATTAATCGACTGCTTAATGAGTTTGTCCCTTTAGAAGCTATACATACTTATAGTGTTGATGAATTTTGGATTTGTATAGATGGTACGGAAAAATTATTTGGAGACAGGTGGATGGTTGCTAAAAAAATTAGGCAAAGTATTTTAGATAGATTTAGATTGCCATCTTGTATAGGTATTGGGCCTAATAAATTTTTAGCTAAAGTAATCCTGGATATCGAGGCTAAGCAAACAGGTATTGCAGAATGTCAATATGAAGATGTTTCCCAAAAACTCTGGCCTCAACCTGTAGAACAAATCTGGGGTATCGGCCACAGGATGAAAAAAAACTTAAACCAACTGGGTATTTTAACCTTGGGGCATTTAGCTCATTATCCCTTGGAAAAGTTAAAAAAACGTTTTGGTGTTATGGGTGAGCAACTTCACTGGCATGCTTGGGGTGTTGATTTATCCCCGGTAACAGGCTATAATCCTGCTAGTTATCAGAAAGGCTTCGGTCATGGAATAACTTTATTAAGGGATTATAAGAATATTGGGGAAATTAAAACAGTTATTTTAGAGCTCTGTGAAGAGGTAGCTAGAAGGGCCCGGGAGGCAGGGATGGCCGGTAGAACGATTAGCCTTGGATTGAAATACAGTCACACCAACAGTGGGGGAGGCTTTTTTCGTTCCTATACTAAAAAAGAACCAACTAATATTACTATGGAGATTTATGAGGTTTGTTTAAATTTATTTGCCAGGAATTACAGAGGAGAAACAGTAAGGCAGGTGCATTTATATCTAACTAACTTATCCTTAGATAGAGCTATTCAGCTTAATCTATTCGAAGATAAAGTTAAAAACCATAAGCTTGGTTATGTGGTAGATGAAGTTCGAGCTAAATATGGTAGTACCGCACTTCTTAGAGCCCAGAGTTATACCCAGGGAGGAATTATGCTGGATAGAGCGAAAAAGATAGGGGGGCATAAAGCACTATAATTATAAACTTTACCAAAAAGTAGGATTTTTGTATAAATAAACGAAGTATTTATTTGGTTGATTTTATGTGTGGAAGATTTACTTTAACTACTGGAGGGATGTAGTAAGATGCAAAATAATTTATCTAATTGGGAAAAGGCTATAAATTTTCATGGACATGCTTGTCCAGGGTTAGCCTATGGTGTTCGGGCTAGTGAAATCGCTTTAGAGAAACTGGCCAGTGAACGGGCTAAGGATGAAGAATTGGTAGCTATAGTAGAGACTGATGCTTGTAGTGTTGATGGAATTCAAGTCATTACAGGTTGTACCCTGGGTAAAGGAAACCTAATTTTTAAAGATATTGGTAAGCAGGCCTTCACCTTTGCTTTAAGAAAGAGCGAGAAGGCTATTAGAATAGTTATGCAGAGGGTAAATATTGAGGACAGAAAAGAAAAGATAAAATATATCTTGGAAGGTCCTGAGCAAGAGGTTTGCAAGATACAATGGGTAGATGCAAAAATACCGGAAAAAGCCCGTATTTTCAATTCAGTTCGCTGTGAAAAATGTGGAGAAATGTTTATGGAATCTCGGGGACGCTTAGAGGAGGGGAGAGTTGTCTGTTTAAGCTGCTTTCGGGAATATTCTAGAGGATGGTAGCCAAAAAAGTTCATAGAATACTCCCAGAAAATAGCAGTATATACCCTCTATCTGATAAATAGAGGGTATATACAGTAAAAAGGAACATTTACTCTGGTTGGGAACTATTATTTTTCGGGTCCTGTTTTTTAAGAAAATAAATATAACTGATCATTATAAGGGTAACTAGGGATATAATAATTACTTTAATATTGAACTGTTGAATATACTGGAATAGTCCCAGGTAACCAAAAATAATAAAGATTGAAGCAGATACTAATTTAACGGTTTTTTCCGGAATACTTTTACCGAAAACTACACCTATTAAAATACCGATGATATTAGAGACCATCATTCCTAAAGTAGTTCCCATCCAGACCCACCAGAGGGAATTGTATTTAGCTGCTAAGGCAATACTGGCAAGCTGGGTCTTGTCCCCCATTTCGGCAATAAAAAAGGCAATAGTTACCGTCCAGAATGGGCTAAAATAATCCTTTTTATCTTCACCTTCTAATTTATCACCTCTGATTGTCCATAAGCCGAAGAATATAAAAGAAATGGCAGCCAGAATTTGAATATAATTCAGGGGTATAATACCAGTAAGATAATCTCCCAAGGCAACAGCCAGAAAATGATTAGCCAGTGTTGCCACCAAAACTCCGGCTAATACCGTAACCGCCTTAAACCTAGTTGCAAAAGCCATTCCTAATAATTGTGTCTTATCCCCTATTTCTGCCAATACAACAAAAATGGTCGATGTAATCATTGCATCCATTTTTCGTCCTCCTTAAATCATTAAAAAAGACCTATGGGTACACTAAATGTGTACCCATAGGTCTCGTTAAGCAAAAAGTGATCTGCCGGTGATGCCAGGCCATGGGCCAGTTTGTTGACATCACCCTATGAAACTACTCCCCTAGGGTTATTTACTAAAAATATGTTATTATTTACAAATAATAATATATTAATACTGATTAAATTTCAATAGTTTATTATATATTTACAGTAATATTTAAAATAAAAGGAGAAATTATTTAGTAAAACCTTTAAGGACCATGTAGCCGGGGTTTGATAAATTCGTTTTGAAAGAAATAATTTGGGTAATATATATAACAAACCCCTAATAAATTCATAAATTTATCACAACTCTTGACTGTATCTTGACATTTTCTAAATTAATTCTTAAAAGAGAAGTACTATAATGACAGTACAGGAGAAAGGAGTTGGTAAATAATGCACTGGAATTATGGAATAAGATATGGATTTTTTAATAATTTAATGGGAGGGCAAATATTTATGTGGATTCTTGTTCTGGTGATTGTTTTTTTAGTACTATATTTCTTTACCGATTTATTCAAGAAAAATACCGTGACCAGTTGGAAAGTGGGAAAGGAAAGCACTGCCGTAGATATTCTAAAGGAACGTTTTGCCAAGGGTGAAATTAATGAAGAAGAATATGAAAAGAAATTGAAAATTTTAAATGAAACCAAATAGAAAAGAGTGCTTGGGTATCAAGCACTCTTTTCTATTTTACTTGAAAAATTATGAAAATAAATTCACAAAACAGACACATTTGCATCATAGTTTAATCAAAAAAAAATCTTAGAATTTACCCAAAGGTCTACCATGATAATGGGGAGGTTTATCAAAAAATGGACTCCGATAAATTTAAAGAGAAAATTTTAAATACTTTACTAGACATGCAGAAAAAAGCTTTAGAATTAAGAAAATATAAAGACAGTGTTGATGTTGAACAAAAAAAATTAATTATTAAACAGCTTTCTTATCTGGAAGAAAATATTAGTAAGTTAAATACAAATCTTAAGGAGCTAGAAAGATTAGAAACAGAATTTAAAACCAGAATTAATAACTATAAATTATTACACTAGCAAAAATTTCATATATTTATCACAAATTAATAATAGATTAATCATTAATTTGGTTTAAATTAAGGCTAGAAATTATATCTGTAGTTATCCGAGTAGGAGGAATTTAAATTGAATCATAAAAAGCATGGTCTTTTAATGATGTTATGCTGTTTAGCTCCAATATTAGCCCTGATGTTATTTGCACCTCAATTGAAAAATTTATCAGGGGGAGCACTAAATTTATCCTGGTTAATACTTTTGGCTTGTCCTTTAATGCATATTGGAATGATGTTTTTCATGCGAGATAAAGGCGGAAGTTGTCATGGTCATGGTAAAAACGATGAAAAACAAGCTAAAGAGCAGAAGGTTTCAACTGTTGAATAATTGTACCGCTGGGTTAGACGGAGTATTAACCGTGTAATAATTAAAAGTTTCCAACATTCATATACCTCTCTGTAAGGAGTAGGGAAGAAAATTCCCTGCTCTTTTTTTGAACACTGGCAAAAAAATTAAAAGGAAGGAGAGTTAACAAGTGATTTATAATAATATTGTTGAACTTATTGGTAATACACCAATTGTCAAACTAAATAAACTTGTCAATAAAAACATGGCTGATGTTTATGTTAAACTGGAATTTTGTAATCCTACCCGCTCTGTAAAAGACCGGGCGGCCTTAAATATGATTAAAAAGGCCGAGGAAAAGGGTTTTTTAAAACCTGGTGGAACTATTATTGAACCTACTTCGGGTAATACTGGTATAGGTTTAGCCATGGTTGCTGCTGCCAAAGGTTATAAATGCATTATCATTATGCCATCTTCTGCTTCAAAAGAAAGAATCAATATTTTAAAAGCTTATGGAGCAGAAGTAATTCTTACACCTGCCGAAAAACTTATTCCCGGTTGTATAGAAAAGGCAAATGAACTATTAAAAAAGATTCCCAATAGTTTTATGCCCAATCAGTTTTGTAACATGGCTAACCCGGAAATTCATACCCAAACAACTGCTCAGGAGATATTAAAAGAAATTAATGGTAAGTTGGATGCATTTGTTGCAACAGCAGGGACAGGTGGGACTATTAGTGGTACTGGCCAAGTTCTCCGGCAACATTTCCCTGAGCTCAAAATATTTGTGGTGGAATCAAAAAATTCTCCCGTAATAGCAGGCGGTAAACCTGGACCCCATAAAATTGTAGGTACTGGACCGGGATTTATTCCACAAACCTTAGATATGAAGATTTTTGATGAAATTGTCCATATCTCAGATGAAGATGCAATCAGTACTAGCAGTCTTTTAGCAAAAAAAGAGGGTATTTTGTGTGGAATTTCTGCAGGAGCAGCGGTTTTTGTTGCCCTGGAAAAGGCAAAAATTTTGGGTAAAAATCATAAAATTTTGGCAATGATTCCTGATACCGGTGAGAGATATTTTAGTACCGGGCTGTTTCCAATGTAAAGGAGATAATACCGCCAGTTAAATGGGCGGTGTTTTTTTTAGTAAAGTCTGGTTAAAGTTCATTAAATGTACACAATTGGTTCAAAATTCACTCAAATCTATTATTTAAAATGAAGTAAAAATTTAATGAGGTGATTTAGGTGCGGATTCTAGGTAGATTAAAAAATATTATTAAGGCGAGAATTGGTAATAGTTTGGATGCCTGGGAAGACCCAAGACAAATGTTAGATTACAGTATCACAAAAATGGAAGAAAACTTGCATGATATTACTAAAAAAGCCCTGGAAGTTGCTACCATTAAAAAAAAGCTGGAGAGGCAGTATGACCTTTATTTGTTAAATATAAAAAAATATGAAGAGCTGGCTCAAAAAGCACTTTCAACTGGGAATGAAGATTTAGCCCGGGAAATAATAGAGAAAAAAGTTACCGAAGAGGAAAGGGCAACTGGAATTAGTGAACAGATACAAATACTGGATAAAAAATTGCAGGAGATTGTAAAAGCACAAAAACAAATGCAATATAATCTGGAATCTTTACATATTAAAAAAGAAGAATTAAAAGCAACTTATGAAGCTTCTCAAGCGCAAATAAAAGTAAAAGAGATTATGACATCTCTGGGGAAAGATTATGAGGATGTAGGAAAAATAATTGCAAGGGCAGAAAAGAAAATTAAATATAATGAAGCAAAAGTCCTGGCTTTTGAAGAGCTGATGGAAAATGGAGTAGTGCAAGAAATATTACCTAAAAAAGATGATGTTATTAACTCCTTAAATATGGGTATGATAATAGAGCAGGAGCTAGATAAATTAAAGAAGAATTTAGAAAAAAAAGAGTAAAAAGTGGTCTCTATAGGAAAGGATGAAAAAGCTTTATGGAAAAGGTGAGTTTTAAAATACAGGGTATGACCTGTGCCGCTTGTGCAACTAAAATAGAGCGGGCCTTGCAAAAAATTAATGGTGTAGAAAAGGCCAATGTAAATTTAGCCATGGAAAAAGCAACAATAGAATACGATTCGGCAGTTGTGGGTATTGATGATTTTAATGAAAAGATAGCTAATCTCGGTTATACTGTAGTGGCTGATAAAGTAGATTTAAAAATTACCGGTATGACCTGTGCTGCTTGTGCAGCTAAAATTGAGAGAAAGCTTAATACCTTACCTGGAGTGACCAAGGCTACTGTTAACCTGGCTACTGAAAAAGCATCAATATCATATTATGGTTCCACAATAGGTATTCAAGATTTCAAAAAAGCTATTGAAAAATTGGGTTATAAGGCAGAGGTAGCTGAGGACAAGCTGGATGTAGATAAAGAACGGGAAGCAAGGGAAAAAGAAATAAAAAGACAAAAAACATTATTTATATTTTCAGCAATTCTTTCCATTCCTTTAGCTTTTTATATGTTTGCGGAATTATTCAAATGGACTTGGGCTCCGGAAATAGTTTTTAATAAGTATTTCCAATTGGCCCTGGCAACCCCTATCCAGTTCATTGCCGGTGCCCAGTTTTATAAAGATGCCTATTATGCCTTGAAAAATAAGAGTGCCAATATGGCAGTTCTAGTTGCTCTGGGAACAACTGCTGCTTACTTGTTTAGTTTAGTAGTTACTTTCTGGGGTGAACAAATAGGTGAGATGCATGTTTATTATGAAACTTCGGCCATCATTATTACTTTAATAATTTTAGGAAAACTCTTAGAAGCAATCGCCAAAGGGAAAACCTCAGAAGCCATTAAGAAGTTAATGGGATTACAGGCCAAAACTGCGAGAGTAATCCGAGAAGGAAAAGAAATAGATGTACCTATAGAAGAAGTTGTAGTTGGAGATCTGATTGTAGTTCGACCTGGGGAAAAAGTACCCGTTGATGGTATTATCAAAGAAGGCTATTCAGCCCTTGATGAATCAATGTTGACAGGTGAAAGTATTCCCGTAGATAAAAAGGTGGGGGACCAGGTTATCGGGGCTACTATAAACAAGCATGGTACTTTCAAATTTGAAGCTACCAAGGTAGGAAAAGATACAGCTCTAGCTCAGATTATCAAAGTAGTAGAAGATGCTCAGGGTTCCAAAGCACCTATCCAGAGAATGGCAGATATTATCTCCGCCTATTTTGTACCGGCAGTTATTGTTATTGCTGTTTTAACCTTTGCTGCCTGGTATTTTGTAGTTGAACCTGGTAATTTTATCAGAGCTTTAATTAACTTTACTGCGGTTTTAGTTATTGCTTGCCCTTGTGCTTTAGGTTTAGCTACCCCAACTTCAATTATGGTTGGTACAGGGAAAGGTGCAGAAAACGGTATTTTAATTAAAGGTGGGGAGCATTTAGAAAATGCCCATAAACTGGACACAATTGTTTTAGACAAAACAGGAACAATAACCAAAGGTAAACCGGAAGTAACAGATGTAATAAGCCTAACTTCATTATCAGAAGAGGAAATATTAAAGATTGCCGCTATTACTGAAAAGGGTTCAGAACATCCCCTGGGAGAAGCTATAGTAGTATGTGGTAAAGAAAAATTTGGTGATTTACCAGATCCACAAAATTTTTCTGCAATTCCAGGGCATGGAGTAGAAGCTGTTGTCGATAATAAGCAAGTATTACTGGGTACAAGAAAATTAATGAAAGAAAGAAATATAGCTTATGAACAGGCAGAAGAACTAATGAGCGAATTGGAAAACAAAGGTAAGACCGCCATGTTGATGGCTTTGGATGGTGTTATCGCCGGAATTATTGCCGTTGCTGATACAGTTAAAGAAAATTCCCTGGAAGCCATCAAAGAATTACAAAACCTGGGAATAGATGTTGTTATGATTACCGGTGATAATAAACGAACTGCCCAGGCCATTGCTCAACAAGTTGGCATTACCCACGTTCTAGCAGAGGTATTACCGGAAGATAAGGCTAATGAGGTGGAAAAACTGAAAGCTCAAGGTAAAAAAGTTGGCATGGTTGGAGATGGGATTAATGATGCACCGGCTTTAGCCACAGCGGATGTGGGTATGGCCATCGGCACAGGTACTGATGTGGCTATGGAAGCTGCAGATATTACCTTAATGAGGGGAGACTTAAGGGGCATTGCGGCAAGTATTAAATTAAGCCGGGCTACTATGCGTAATATTAAGCAAAATTTATTCTGGGCCTTGATTTATAATACCCTGGGTATTCCCATTGCCGCAATAGGATTATTAAACCCCGTTATAGCCGGTGGTGCAATGGCCTTTAGTTCTGTATCTGTTGTTTCCAATGCCTTAAGGTTAAAGCGCTGGAGCTACAAACCAGCTCAAAAATAAAGGGAGGTAACATTATTCATGGAAAAACAAGTATTAAAAGTAAATGGTATGTCTTGTAATCACTGTAAAATGTCTATCGAAAATGCTCTCAAAGCTTTAGGTGTTAATCCTTCGGTAGATTTAGGTACTAAAACAGTAACGGTAGAATTTGACTCCCAAAAAGTAAGTTTAGAACAAGTAATATCTGAAATTGAAGATCAGGGTTATGAAGTAGTAAGATAGGTAAAATTATAAGAGTGGTTAGGCTTTTAGCCTAACCACTTTAAAATGTCTTTCTAGTTAAAGAAATTTCCAAGGCTGTCTGTATACAAGATTGGAGTAATAAAGAAAGTACCTTTATTGAGGGGAGCGGTATAGTTGAAGGAAATGCTGTTGTTATAAGTTACTTTTTTTAAAAATTTTACAAAATTTTTTTTACATATTGCATAAATAAAAATGAGGTGGTAATATAGAAGTAGTCCACCCCCCCTGGGTGGGGTGGATAAAATGATATATAATCTGTATTTTGTAAATAATACTGAAAGAGGGAGGGAACTAGATGCATAGACACAAAGCAAACAGTGATGCC
>JASKKI010000095.1 GCA_030154225.1 Clostridia bacterium
ATAAATATTACCGTTAATAGTTGTATTATTTTTAAAAGTCAAATTTCCTTTAACATAAATATTACCGTTAATAGTTGTATTATTATTAAAAGTTAAACTACCATCTACAAAAATATTGCCATTGATTGTATTTCTTGAATTAAAAGAAGCACTTCCCGCAGTATATATATCTCCTGTAATAGTATTATTGGAATTAAAACTTAGGGAGCCACCGGCATAGATATCACCATTAATGGTTTCATTGCTATTAAAGGTCATACTGCCCATGGAACTGTACTCTGCTTCATCAAAAGAAGGTGGTCCACCAGTTGCAATAATTTTTAAACTTCCGGTTAACGTTTTTTGAAAATCGCCAACAATACCAACGGAGGTAAGGGTAACAGTGCCTGGGATACTACCCACTTTATTTACTGCAAAACTTCCTGTTTCTAAAGTTTTTGAGAATTCAACAAAATTTTCCGGGTCTTTTTTTAAACTTACAATTCCTTCTTCTAATCCTGCTTCTGCAAGATAATAAGCTTGAATTGCTTTTTTGGAACTACTGGAAATATGGTATTCATTAGTACTGAGGGTTAAAGTTGCCGCTCCCCACACAGAGACCATTATTAAAACCAATAGCGAAAAAACCAGTACCATACCCCGCTGGTCAAAATAAAAGACTTTTACTCTATTAAGGAACCGAAACTTTGCCATTTTACCTCAGCCCCAGATTTAAAAACAATAATTTTATTGTTGAGTAAGGCCCCTTCAATAGTTACTGTAACAAAGGTTGCTTTAGCGGGATCGGCATCATTATATGCAAAGGATAATTTTTGAATAAAATTAGCTATCGGGTCCTGATTACCACCATTTACTTCTCTGTATAATACCTTCCCAATTATATGATAAGGATGTTCACTACTCATATTATCATTTTTTAAACCATATTTTATTGTTTCAGTATCTGACATAAACAATACTATTTCATTAGCATTACTACTAGAGGAAATCCTCTTACTACTCCGTATATCACTGATAATCTTGTTTAAGGCAAATCGTAAGTTATGCTGAAGCTCCGTTTGGTTATTTACCCTGTTCCAGAAAACCATACTGCTTTCAAATAGTCCGGCCAAAGCAGAAATTATTAGGCTTAGTATGGTAATTACAATTATTACTTCAATTAATGTAAAACCATTTTTATTATTCATTGGCGAACACCTAATCTGGTCACTAAAACCACACTTTTATTGGTATCATAATAAACCACAACTTTAATCTCTTTAACACCATCAACTGAAATTTCTTTAATTTCATATTCATATCCTGCATTTTCCGGCTCAGGAAAGGAAGTTCTCGATGTTTCTGCTGGTAAAGAATGGTTGATTAAGTCCTTAGCTTCTTCTATTTTTTCTTGAGCCAATTCAACAGCTTTTGTTTCCATTTCGGCCTTTAGAGTAGTATTAAGTCCAAGGTCAAACATATCCATCATAGTGATTAAAGCTAAAGATATAATAACAACTGCTACCATTAATTCTACCAGGGTCATACCTTTTTGATCATTCATAAAAGCTCACCTACTTAAGGCTCTATATCAGTAATTCTAAATCTACCCGTCATATAAGAAACAACAAATAAAGTTTGATTATTTTCATTTTGCAAGGTAATAGTATCATTTTGAGTCGTCCCATCGGGATAAAATTCAATTATCTTAGAAAGATATATTGAGATGTCTGAAGGTAATTGAACCTCTTTGATAGTTTCATTTTTGTTAATGTCTTTTATATAGTAAGTATTTGATGGACTACTTGCGGAGTCATTAAAAATCATTCTAAAGGGTCTCTCTTTAGAAATAGCTAACTGCTGGGTTTTTCTCATATCCGAAACTAGTTCTTTGGCAATACTTTGTAGCTTATGGTTGTTAATTATACTGTAAGCATCGGGAAAGATAAGTGCTGCCAATATACCCAAAATAACTAGAACCAAAAGCATTTCAGTTAAAGTAAAACCTTCTTGCTTTTTTAAGAAATTAAATTTTGATACCACTGCCATATTTTTTCACCTGCAAAGAGGACAATCAATGTTCCCACTATTAAAAAAGGTCCGTAAGGAATAGGATCTTTTCTTTTTTTAATTTTAAGAAGAATTAACACAATACCTATAATACTGCCGATAAAAGATCCCAAAAAGATAGCCAATCCAGTATCAGGCCAGCCTAACCACAAGCCTAAAGAGGCGACGAGTTTTACATCTCCTCCCCCCAAACCCCCACGGGAAAGGATTTGTAACAATAAGAAAAAAGCACCTACCCCTAAAAATGTTCCCAAAGCATTAATAATACTAAAAGGCCGAACGAATATATGTAAACCTAATCCTAATATCAGTATAACTAGCACAACACTATTAGGAATCAGGAGATGGTCGAGATCAATAAAAATGACTACTATTAATGAAGCACTGAACAAACAATAAAACAATGCAGTGAAGTTAAATCCATATTTATATACCATTAATACAAATATAATTCCTGTTAACAATTCAATTAACTGATACCGCCAGGAAATTTTAACTCCACATTTCCGGCATTTTCCCTGTAATAGGATATAGCTTAATATTGGTATTAAATCCCAAGCTTTAAGTTGATAATTACACCGTGGACAATGGGAAGGTGGATAAACTATACTTTCACCCTTAGGTATTCTATAGATACAAACATTCAAGAAACTTCCAATTGTTATACCAAAAACAAAAGAGATAATATACTCCATAAAACTGCCTCACTAAAAAGGTAAGTTGGCAAGGACCCGACGGGTCCTTGCTAAATATTTAATAATCAATAGTTCTTGTCGTAGTTCCAACAGTAATTGTAATTTCAGTATTAGTTGTATCATTTGTATAAGTGTAATCAGGTAATTCTTTAATATAATCCGGTTCTAAAACATTTAAAGCATCTGTTGAATTAGTTCCTTCTGGATATGAATTACCATCTACTACATATAACTCTAGAGCAGATATTATAGTTCTTAAATCTGCGTTATCTCTAGCTTGTTCAGCTTGAGTCCTTTTGTCTCCAATTGCCTGTACGGACAAAGTAGCTAAAATACCCAAAATAACAACAACTACCATTAACTCAACCAAGGTAAAACCCTTTTGGTCTTTCTTCATCTTCTTCCAGAAAAACTGCATTTCCAATTCACCTCCTTTGTAAATTTAATTATGTAAATTGAGTATAACCGAAACCAATATATCAAGTTACCCCCCCAAACTACTCATCACACTAAACATAGGCATTAAAACTCCCATTACAATTGTCCCAACAACTACTCCCAATATAACCAGCATCACTGGTTCAATAAGCTTGGGTAACCTATCTGCGGCTTCGGAAACTTCATTATCATAATAGTCACTAACCTTTACTAATAACTCGTCCAAATTACCTGACTGCTCGCCCACAGCCATCATTTGGATAACCATAGGTGGAAAAACTTTACCTTCTTTAAAGCTGTCTGTTAAACTTTTACCATCCTTAACATTTTTTTGGGCTTTATCTGTTTCCTTCTTTAAGGCAGCATTACCAATAGTTCTCTCAACTACCTCCAGGGCTTTGAGGATGGGAACACCACTATGAAGAAGATTGGCTAAAGTACGGCAAAAACGGGCTACAATTACCTTTTGGGCTAAGTCCTTTAGTATAGGTATTTTAAATAATAAATCATCCACCTGTTTCTTCCCTTGAGAAGTCTTGCTATATATTATAAATGTTATCAATAATAGAACTATTCCTATAAATAATAAATACCAGTATTTACGGAATATTAAACTCAGGGTTAAAATAACTTCTGTCCCCACAGGAATAGGTACATTCATATCCTTAAGGATGCCCCCAAATACCGGAACTACAAAGGTAAAAACTACACTAATGGCTAAAACTGCAATAACCATCACCACTATGGGATAAATCATGGCCGTTTTTACTTTTTCCTTGGTATGTACTTCTTTATCGAAATAATTAGCCAGTCTTTCTAAGGCACTATCCAGAAACCCTCCTACCTCAGCAGCAGCTACCATATCAATTAATAGTGGTGGAAGTTTATTAGAGAACTCAGCACAAGCTTCACCAAAACTATGGCCTGCCCTTAACTCTCTAACTAAACCCTGGGCTAATCTTTTTATACCCGGAGGTGCTTGATTATCAACAATTATCTGTAGACCTGTTACCAGAGAAACTCCTGCTTCCAGCATGAAGGAAAGCTGCCGACAAAATAAAGCCAGGTCCTTCAATTTAATTTTATCCCTGGAAAAAAAGTCTAATCTCAGGTTTGTTTCTTTTTTTTGCTTATTAGTTTGTTTTATATCTATTACGAATAAACCTGATTGCTGTAATTTGGCTACAGCCTGATTTAAGGCTTCAGCTTCTAATTGGCCTTCTGTCATTTTTCCCATAATATCCCGGGCTTTATATACATAGAGTGCCATCTATATCAACTCACCATTTATTGTTAAATCACCACTAATCATTGAAGTCATGGCTTTTATTTCCTGATCATCGGGTAATTCCAGTAAAGCTGTTTGTTGGCTGATTTTACCTTCCCTTAGAAGTTTCTTAACTGAATTCTCCAGGGTAAGCATACCTTCTTTGGATGAAGTTTGAATAATTGAATAGATTTGATGGGTTTTACCTTCCCTAATTAAGCTACGTACTGCTGAGTTAACAATTAATATTTCCAAGGCAGCTACTCGCCCTCCCCCAATTAAAGGCAATAACCTCTGGCTGACGATTCCTCTTAAAACACTGGCCAACTGGACTTTTACCTGCTGTTGTTGGGAAGCTGGAAAGACATCCACTATCCTATCAATTGTTTGTACAGCACTACTGGTATGTAAGGTAGCGAAAACAAGATGACCGGTCTCCGCAGCTTTCAAGGCAATTTCTATGGTTTCCAGGTCTCGCATTTCTCCTACCAAAATTACATCCGGGTCCTGCCTTAAAGCTGCCCTTAAAGCATTGGCAAAGGTTTTGGTATCTGACCCTAATTCTCTCTGGTTGATAATACTTTGTTTATGTTTATGTATATACTCAATAGGATCTTCTAATGTAATAATATGACAGTTTCGTTCCCTGTTAATTAAATCAATTAAGGCGGCCAGGGTAGTACTTTTACCACTACCTGTTGGCCCTGTAACCAGTACCAAACCGTTTGGTTTACGGCTAAATTCACTAATAACATATGGAAGCTTGAGACTTTCAAAAGTCGGAATTTCAAAAGGGATAGCCCTAATAGCAATACTAATATTTCCCCTTTGTTTATAAATGTTGACACGAAAACGCCCCAACCCGTTAACGGCATAGGAAAAATCAACTTCTCCATTATCCTGTAACTGCAGCCATTTATCATCCGGTGTAATATGCCTGGCCAGATTTTCAGTGTCTTCTTTAAACATTATAAAATTTTTAGGATTTATACCTTGCCCTAACTCACAATATTTTATTAACTTCCCATCTTTTCTATATACAGGGGGTGAACCAACGGTTATATGAAAATCCGAACAACCATTTTCCATCATTAATTGTAAAAAATCTACAATTTCCAAGCTCAACCCTCCTTAAGTCGAATTTTTAGTAAAAAAAGGCCAGCAGTCGGTAAAAGCATTTAATACCGGCAACTGGCTGGCATAGCAGTAAAATACTACCTTAGCCCCTGAGTTTTGCGCCGCCACCTTTCGGTGACTTTGCCTTTTTGGTTTACAAATATATACATATTAAATTAATATACTATTCTATTCTCTCAAAAATACAAAATTCCTACTATTTTTAGCGCAAAAAAATTTAAATACAGGTTAAAATTCGCCACCAAAGGTAACCCTCATTATTTCCTGAATAGTAGTTATTCCTTCCAAAGCCTTTTTAATTCCATCCTCCTTCATGGAAATCATGCCATTTTTTACAGCAGATTTTTCGATAGTTTCTGCATCTGCTTTATGTAAGATAAGGTTTTTTTCGTCAGAAGTAACCTGAAGAATTTCCTGGATAGATATTCTCCCTTTATAGCCCGTTTGGTTACAGTAGCTACAGCCTGTTCCCCTGGTTAAAACTATATCTTTATCCTTATATTCTTTTCCTAAAAATAAAACTTCGGGAGAATTAGGCTGTGGTTTATACTGTTCACTACACCGGGGGCAAACCCTTCTTACCAACCTTTGGGCAACCACACCGATAACTGAAGAAGCAACTAAAAAGGCTTCTACGCCCATATCAACCAATCTAGTTAAAGCACTGGCTGCATCATTAGTATGTAAAGTGGAAAAAACTAAATGACCCGTAGTAGCTGCCCGTACCGAAATTTCTGCAGTTTCCCTATCCCTTATTTCACCAACCATTATCACATCAGGGTCCTGCCGTAGAATGGAGCGTAAACCTCTGGCAAAAGTCAACCCTGCTTTAGGATTAGTCTGTACCTGGTTGATACCATTTAAAACATATTCTACAGGATCTTCGATAGTAACTATGTTTTTAGCAATAGTCTGGATGTGATTTAAAGCAGCATATAAGGTTGTGGTTTTTCCACTACCTGTAGGCCCAGTTACTAAAACCATGCCATGGGGAAAACGTAAAAGTTTATGAATTTTTTCTAATTGCTGGGTGGTAAAGCCTAATTGGTTTATTTGAATTAATTTTTGTTCTTTATCCAGAATACGTATAACTATTTTTTCACCAAAAATTGTTGGTAAAGAAGATACCCGGAGATCTACTTTTTTTCTACCGGTTTTTATTTGAAATCTGCCATCCTGCGGGAGCCTGCGTTCTGCAATATCCATATTTGCCATTAACTTAATCCTGGATATCAAAGGAGGATGTACCTTGCGAGGCAAATTAAGGGACTCTTGTAATAAACCATCAATGCGAAATCTTACTTTCACACTATCTTCTATGGATTCAATATGAATATCACTGGCTCCGGTATTTACCGCCTGGTTGATAATTCCATTAACGGCAGCAATTACGGGGGCATCATCCTCAGCACCTAAATTATCTATATCAAAAGCAAGTTTGTCTAAATAATCGGCCTCTGTTTCTAAGTCATCTATAGCCGCTGCAACTTCCTGGGAAAAACCAAAATATCTACCTATGGCAGCCTCAATATCCGCTTCTGTAGCTATTGCTGGTTTTACATCTTTTCCTGTTGCTAAGGCTACATCATCAATAGCCATAAAATCTAGAGGATCAGCCATAGCTAAATAAATACTATTAGCTTCTACTTTATACGGAAATATTTTATGACGGCGTATTAAATCTTCAGAAATAGATTGTACTATTTCTCTAGTTAACTGTTGTTGTCCCAGATATATATGAGGTATGCCCAATTGAAATTCTAAGGTTTCTAGAATCTGTCTTTCCGTAACTAGACCTTGTTCAATCAGAACCTCACCTAGTCTTTTCCCTGTCCCTTTTTGCAATTTTAATGTTTCTTGAAGTTGACCAGGTGTAATTAATCCATTATCTACTAATAAGTCACCTAATTTTTTGCGCCTTGCATTCATTACTATCCCCTCATTTTAACAAAGTAACATATATTTCAACTTTTATCTCTTTTTTTCCTGCAATAATAATAAAATACCGATTAAACTCGGTATTTTGTAATGGGTTAACCATTGGCTTCTTTACTATTTTTTTCACCTAAAAATTTAAGTATCTTATTGATAATTTCTTCAAAATCCATATCCGAGGTATCAATTGTAAAATCAGCACATTGATATAATTCTTCCCGTTCTTTTAATAATTTAACTATTGTTTCGTATGTATCCCCTTTTTTTAATAAGGGCCTGTTGTTTCTTCTTTTAACCCTTTCATAGATTATTTCCGGTTTAGCTGTTAGACAGATTAAGTATCCAGTTTTGCGTAATAATTCGATATTTTGAGAGTTTAAAACAATTCCTCCCCCGGTTGCGATAATAGAGTTCTTCTTTTTAGCCAGTTTTTTTATTACTAAAGACTCCTCTGATCTAAATCGTATCTCCCCATGTTTCTGGAATAGTCGTGCAATAGACATACCGGTAACTTTTTCTATTTCTTGGTCAGTATCATAAAAATCCATATTTAAAATGTTTGCCAAACGTTTACCAACTGCGGTTTTTCCAGTCCCCATAAAACCAATCAAGATAATATTAGAATTGTTTTTCAATTTTCACACCTGCCTTTTAACTTATGTCAAATAAAATAAGTCTCGTATTTTATATATTCTTTTATGTTTACATTTTTTATAAGTGGTGTCAATAACCTCCCTCTAAATAACATATCCGCAAATTCCGGAACACATTCCAAATTTAAAATAAATATTACGAAAAAAATAACGACTGCTGTAAACAGCAGTGTTTATTCTTCTGCTAAATGTCTTGCTCCTATACGTTGTTTTAAAATATCTAATATGCTTTTACTTTGTTCTTCGGCCAGTTGGGCAGCAATAAGATTTTTCTCTCTTGTCAAGAGTTCCACCTGTTGGGAAAGTTTTCTACTTTCTTCCTGGGTTTTCTGTAATTCTTTCATGATTGAAGAAAGCATATATACAACAGTAGTCTTAAAATTATGTTCTACACCTAAAGGGTCAGCTATGGTATTATCCAAATCCAGTCTACGTTTAGCACCTTTTATCGTATATTGTTCCGTATGTAATAATTCTTTAATTTTAGCTAAAATTTCCAATTGTTTCTGGGTATATCTCTTTCTTTGACCCTTTTGAACATCTAAATTTAAATACTCCTCAAATTCTTTTTCCCAAAACCGCAGGGTGCTTTCTTCCACCTGCAAAATGTTACTGACTTGTCGAACTGTTAAACGCCCTGACATAAGAAAGCCTCCTCTCATAATTCCAATGTAATATTTTTCCATAAAAGAAGGCATAATCCTTTATTTTTTTTCCCATTTCTTTCGAGTACATCTGACAAATATCTTTTTTTATAAATATCGACTTAGTATTATTTTTTCAAGTTTTCTCATTATTCTGGTTCCAATAAACTCTTTTTTATTTAATGGTGGCACCAGTATGGTAGTTAAACCTAATCTTTTCCCACCTAATATATCGGTAAAAAGCTGGTCTCCAATAACTGCTGTAGTATTTACAGTAGTACCAAGAATTTTCATAGCTTTTAAAAAAGCTCTTTTTCCCGGTTTTAAGGCATAGGGCACATAAGGTAAATTTAACTTGCTTAATGAAGCTTCTATTCTTTCGCTACTATTATTAGATACAATTATTATTTTAAAACCCTGTTTTTCTAAATCTGCTAACCATTTACAAATTTCCTTATCTATAACAGAGCAATTCCAATTAGTTAGGGTGTTATCTAAATCAATTATTAAACCTTGAATTCCTTTATCCTTTAATACATCCAAAGGAATCTCCAATAAAGAATTTACAAAAAAATCAGGTTTCATTGTGGTCAACAAAATATTTCCTCCTAATTTTAGAAATTAAGGAAATTATAACATATGTATATTTTATCTTCCAGTCCGATAAAGCCATTAACTTATTTAATAAGTATTTTTTGTATTTGTTTCTTTAACCAGCTTTTCTATAGCCCGTTTTTCGATCCTAGATACATAAGACCGAGATATGCCAAGCATTTTGGCAATTTCCCTTTGAGTTTTTCGCAAGCCATTTATTAACCCGAAGCGCAATTCAAGAACCTTTTTTTCCCTTTTAGTTAATACCTTTACTCTATCTAAAAGCATTTCATATTCAAAAGAAGTTTCCACTGTATCAGCTACAATATCCCTTTCAGTTCCCAATACATCAATAAGAGTAATTTCAT
>JASKKI010000022.1 GCA_030154225.1 Clostridia bacterium
TATCTTTAACATTAGCTACAAACATACTTTCAACTCCTAACTTACTACTTTATGGGATAATCTTAATTTGTCAGCAACCATTGCTATAAATTCACTATTAGTTGGTTTACCTCGATCCAAATTAATTGTATAACCAAAAAATTTATTCATCATGTCTACATTTCCCCGGTCCCAAGCTAATTCTATAGCATGTCGTATTGCCCTTTCAACTCTACTGGGAGTTGTCGAGTATTTTTCTGCAATCATTGGGTAAAGTTCCTTTGTAACTGCTCCTAATAAATTTACTTCATCTATCACCAACAAAATAGCATCTCTTAAATACTGATAACCTTTAATATGGGCAGGAACACCCATTTGATGAATAATATTGGTCACTTCAACCTCTAAATTTTTAACTTTATTAACCGATTGATTTGTTCTAACTGGAACTTGGGTTACAGAACCATTACCAAGTTGACGTATTCTATTGGCTAAAACATCTATGTCAAAGGGCTTTAATAAATAATAATCCGCACCTAATTCTACAGCTTTTTGTGTCATCGATTCTTGTCCGAAAGCTGTTAACATAATAACTTTTGGCCTATAATCACTTACATTTAATTTTTCTAATACACCTATTCCATCTAAATGTGGCATAATAATATCTAATACAACTACATTTGGCTGCTCTTCTTTAATTTTTTTTAATGCTTCCACACCATTATTAGCTATTCCAACCAATTCAATATCTTCCTGAACCTTAAAAAATTCTTTTAAGATGTCACAAAATTCTTTATTGTCATCTGCAATAAGTAATTTAGTACTTGTTATCATTAATACGCCCCCTATTTCGTTATTTTTAGAAGTTAAGAAACAATTTCGACAAAAACAAAAAGATATCCTCCCAAAAAATGTCTCTTTTTTCTTGAATTTTCCGTCAATATTCTATTTTTTGTTACATAAGAACTAAAAAAATCTCGGGTTTTATGCCCCAAGATTTTCAAATCTTTCTGTTTAATTAAACCAGCTTCTTTTAGCATATTTTCTATAAAAATACCATAACCACGAGTAGGATCATTAATAAAAACATGGGTTACTGCTCCAATAATTTTACCATTTTGGATTATTGGTGAACCACTCATACCTTGGATTATTCCACCGGTTTTTTTGATTAGTTTAGGATCAGTAATTCTAATTATCATACTTTTTCCATCATTTCTTCCGGGCATAACCTTTTCGATATTTATACTAAATTTTTCAACATTTTCATTTTCAACAACGGTTAATATTTCTGCATATCCTGTTTTAATTTGGTTAGCATAAGCAATAGGTAAAGGCTGAGAAAAATAACTATTTATTATTTTCAAATCTCTTAAAGAACCGAATATTCCACAAAAACTATTTATTTGAATATCTCCTAAACTTGAATTTTCAACAAAAATACCCACTTTTTCTCCTGGCTGGCCTCTTTTACCAATTTGAATTCCTTGAATAGATGCTCGAACCAGTTTTCCATTTTTAATGTTAATTTGTTGATTAGTATCAGAGTCACTAATCATGTGTCCTAAAGCACCGTATTTTCTAGAAATAGGATCAAAAAATGTTAATGTTCCTACTCCTCCAGCATTATCCCTTACATATAAACCAATTCTATATGTTTTAGTTTCAGAACAATAAATTGGAGTAATTTTTTTGATTAAAAAATTGTTATTTCTTTTAATCAAAATATTAATAGATTCCTGTCTGGAACCTAACTCATTGATTAATCTTGCTAGTTGATCATCAGTATTAATATAATGATCATTGACTTTTACTATTGTATCACCTATTTCAATACCTGCCTTTTTAGCAGGAAGATGAGCTTCGCCATTTGCATCTATAATAGGAGATTGCCCTACAATCAAAATTCCTTGTGTCCTTAATAAAACACCTATGGCCTGACCACCAGGGTATACCTTGATATTTTGAACTACATCTACATTAATTTTTTTAATAGGTATTATCCCAAATAGTTTTAATTGTAAATTAACATGACCAGGTTCCAAAGCTACAGGAGAAATATCAGCAAAATTAAATTTGGTGTTTTTAAAATTTAAGATATCTTGACCATCATTAACCTCGATACTTAATTGTTCCAAAAAACCTGGAGGAAATTTTAAACCTAGAGATAATTCATCCCCAACAGATATTTTCTGATGTGTTGGTAAAGTTAAAAAACTTTGAACCGGTGTCGAAAAGGTTAAAAAGAAAAAAAATACTAGTATGATGATTAGTGGTTTCTTGAAGCCTTTGGGCACTCATTTTTCACTCCCTTTTAACTCCCAGTGCTTTTCCTCAAGCTTCAAAACTCTTTCTATAAGTATAAGTTAACCTTTTCAAGTTTACTTTATGTATTGAATATTTTCGCAATTTTGTTATATTAATATGATTTTTACAACAAACTTTTTATTTATTTATTTTTTGCTTTTTTTCTCATTTCTAGGGCATGATTATATGTAATCTCTTCATTACCTCCTAACATCCTGGCCAGCTCATAAATTCGTTCCTGTTCATTCAATTTAGCTACTTGAGTAGTTGTTTTATTTTCTTTAACAATTTTTGAAATTTTATAATGTTGATGAGCAAAACTGGCAATATTGGGAGAATGGGTAACACACAATACTTGATTGAAATTTGATACATAAAATAGTTTTTCGGCAACTTTATTGACAACATGTCCACCAATACCACTATCTATTTCATCAAATATTAGTGTAGTTAATTGGTCAGAGTTAGCCAGGATAACTTTGAAAGCCAACATAATTCTAGACATTTCTCCACCCGAAGCAATCTTTGCTAAAGGTTTTAATGGTTCGCCAGGATTAGGTGAAATTAAAAATTCAACTTTATCTATTCCTCTTAAACTATTTACCACAGGTTCTATTTGAACATGAAATTTTGTATGAGGCATAGCCAGCTCATTTAACTGTTTTATGATTTTTTCTTCCAATTCTGCAGCTAATTTTTTTCTTAAATTAGAAAGTTCCCGAGCACTTTTTAAATAATTATTTTCACTTTCTTTTACTGTATTTTCCAATTTTTCAATTATAAATTCACAATTTTCTAATTCTTGTATTTCTTTTTTTGTTTTATTTTTAAAATCAAGTATTTCTTTTATTGTTCCCCCATATTTTCTTTTTAATTTATCTATAGCAAATTTTCGTTCTTGTAAGTATTCTTTTCTTTCATTATCAAAACTAAAGTTTTCACCATAATCTTTTAAAGCTCTAGCTGAATCTTCAATATGGTATACAGCTGTTTGCAAATTATCGGCCATTTCCGCAAACAGATTATCCAACAGGGAAATTTCTTTTAATTTATCTATGACCTGGCTAATTTTGTCATAAGCTGAATTATTTCCGTAAAGTAATTCATAACCTTCATTAACAATAGAATATATTTTTTCCCAGTTATTTAAAATTGTTAGTTCAGATTGAATATCTTCGTACTCATTCTCCTTCAAGTTCAGGTTATTAATTTCAGCTACCTGAAATTTCAACAAATCTAAACGTTGGGATTTATCTTCCACTTGTTTTAATAATTTATCTAATTGTTTTTTATTGTATTGCCATAAATTATAATTTTCTTTTACAGTATTTAATAAATTTTGAAAACTTTCATTACCCATACTATCTAAAAGGAATATATGGTTTTCACTTTGAGATAAGCTTTGGAAATCATGTTGACCATAAATATCTATTAATTGGCTGCCAATTTCTTTAAATACAGATAATGTCACAATTCTATTATTAACCCGACAAATATTTTTCCCGGTTAAAGAAATTTCCCTGGTTAAAATTAGCAAATGATCATCTATTTCCAAATCAAATCCATATTCCTTTAATTTTTTTTCCAAAGGGTGTTTTTTCGGGATTAGAAAAGTACCTTCTACAATAGCTTTTTCTTTAGTAACTCTAATAAAATCACTTTGTCCTCTTGCCCCAAGAAGCAAAGAAACCGCATCAATTATTATGGATTTTCCAGCACCTGTCTCTCCAGTCAAAACATTGAATTTTCCATCAAATTCCATATTTAAGTTATCAATTAAAGCAAAGTCTTTAATGCTTAATTGAATTAACATCGATTTAAAGCCCTCCAGTACACTAATCTAAATAACTATTAATTTTTTTAATTACAGTTGGTACTGCACTAACAGGTTTAATAACTAATAGAATTGTATCATCGCCGGCAACAGTCCCAATAACTTCTCTCCACTGTGCATTATCTATTACTGAAGCAACTGCCTGGGCATTACCAGGAGGTGTTTTAATAACAATAATATTTTCGCTATAATCATATTTTAATACAAATTCTTTGATCATAAATTTTAGACGGCTTTCAGAAACGGTAACCTCCATAGGCAAAGCATATTTGTACATTTCATTGCCAATAGCAACTTTTATAAGACCCAATTCTTTTATATCCCTGGATACTGTAGCCTGAGTAACATTAAACCCTTCCTTTCTTAAGGCTTCGGCAACTTCCTCCTGAGTACTTATAATTTGATTTTGAATTAATTCTAGAATTTTTTTATGGCGTTTTGTTTTCAATTCACTAACCTCCCCGCCTATGAATAACAATCAATTGTGGTGCAGTTTCTCTTCGGTTTAGGAAAGACCATTGAAGAATATCCCAGCATTTTTTATCTAAATTGCTTACTAATTCTAATACTGCCTCTTTTTCTTTAATCCCGCCTTGATGTCCGGAGTAAACCATTATTGTAATTAACCCTCCTGCTTCTAGTAATTCTAAAGCTTGTCTAATGGATATAGTAGTAGTTTCCGGTAAGGTTATTATTTTATGGTCACCTTTTGGCAAATAACCTAAATTAAACATAACAGCTTTAACCTTTTTTTGAATATATTTTAGCATATTTTCATGACCAGTTTTAATTAGAGTAACCCGGTCTAATAACTTATTTTCCGCTAATAAATTATAAGTATTATTAAGAGCACATTCTTGGATATCAAAAGCATATACTTTTCCATTTTCACCAACTAAACTAGCTAATAATAAAGTATCATTACCATTCCCTGCAGTAGCATCAACTACAGAATCTCCAGGTTTTACTACATTTTTTATTAAAAAATGGGTAAAAGAGTTAAGGCTAGAAAAAATGTTATTCATAATTACTTCCTCCATCAGATTTTAGTTTTTCCCGCATCACCTGAAAAAATTTTCTACCTTTAACCCTAATTAGCCTAGTAACATAATCAGCTTTTTCAATCCAAACTTCATCTTGATTTTCCAGTTTAAATCCATATTGTCCATCTACTGTTAACATTGCTTCAGCTTTAACAGCACGAATTAATACTTTGACAATTTTTTCAGGTGGTATTACAATCGGCCTAGCATATAAGGAATGTGGACAAATAGGGGTAATAATACAAACATCTAAGACAGGATGTACTATAGGACCACCGGCTGATAAAGAATAAGCAGTTGAACCTGTAGGAGTAGAAATAATAATTCCATCTGCTGAATAGGAAGCAACAAATTCATCACCTAAAAAAGTATCTAAGGTAATTAAACGGGCAAAAGAACCTTTATTAATAACAAAATCATTTAAAGCGTTAAATTTTCCTATCCATTTATTATTTCTCTTAACCTGACCAGAAAGCATCATTCTTTCCTCAATATAAAAATCACCATTCAACATTTTTTCCAGGTAAAAATAAATTTCACCAACTTCAATTTCTGTTAAAAATCCTAAATAACCCAAATTAACACCCAAGATGGGTATTTTATAACCAGCTATATACCGGGCAGCTCTTAAAAAAGTTCCATCTCCTCCTAATACTAACACTATATCTACCTTAGAACAAAATTCTTCTTTTTCAACTCCTATTTTAAAATCTAAATAACTGGCATCTTCTTTGGGAGAAAGAACTTGAATATTATGATATTTCAGCCATTCAATAACTTCTTTACCTAATTGAATAGGTTGACGTTTATTATAATTAAGGATTAAACCAATTTTTGATATTTTTTGCATATAATCATCCTTTCAGCCGAAAAATCGCCATAATATCAATCCACAAATAGTACCCATTAATCCGGCTATCAAAATTCCTTTTAGGGAAAAAGAAGTTTTTCCCCATTGAAATTCTATTCTCTTTAAAGTTCTTTTATCCATGTCTAATAATAATATTCCATGGGGGTTAAAAACTAAATAATATTCTAATAACTGCCTTCGTACCAAGGCTGTAGTAGCTCGGGCTTTTTTCCCGGTCTTAACTTCTACAACATATTTTTTATTACCTTTTTTGACAATAAAATCAGCCTGAACATAACTTGGATAAGGTTTTTCATCTATGTAAACTACAATAGGCTCTTTTTGCTGGATATCAATAATATCATATCCTTCTTTATTCAAAAAAGAAATAGCATCCTTTTCTGCCTTTTTCGCTGTAGCCAGAGTTTTTTTAACCTTAAATGTTTTAAATTTCTTGTTGGCTAAATAAAATAAATAACTTCCCAAAATAATACCCAGAATTAGAATATCAGTGAGTCGCATGATTTCCACCTCTATCCAAGTATTCGACAATGGGAAGCTTTATCCTTTATCATTAAGTTTTTGGTTAGCCTCATTTATGACTAACTTAACATCTATCTCCCTGGATTGACCTGAATTATCTAACCAGAGCAGGTACTCCACATTACCTTCGGGACCTTTAACCGGAGAATAAGTTAAACCTTTAATACCAAACCCCAAACCTTTGCTTAAATCTAATACTTTTTTAATTACTTCCCAGTGAACATCCGGATCTTTAACCACACCTTTTTTTCCTACCTTTTCTTTACCAGCTTCAAATTGAGGTTTGATTAAAGCTACAACTTCACCATCTTTTTTTAAAATAGTTTTTATAACAGGTAAAATTTTATCCAGAGAAATAAAAGCAACATCAATAGTAACAAAATCTACCTGTTCTCCTAAATCACTTGGGGTAAGATACCTCGCATTAGTTCGTTCCATATTAATAACTCTGGAATCTGTTCTCAGTTTCCAGTCCAGTTGTCCATAACCCACATCAATAGCATAGACTTTTTGAGCTCCATTCTGTAAAGCACAATCGGTAAAACCACCGGTTGAAGCTCCAATATCTGCTACAACCTTATTCATAAGGTTAATAGGAAAAAAATTTAAGGCCTTTTCTAGCTTTAAACCACCACGGCTAACATAGGGCAAAATGGGACCATAAATTTTGATTTTACTAGATAGCTCTACACTGGTACCGGCTTTATCCACTCTTTTACCATCTACCATAACTTGACCTGCCATAATCAAAGCTTTAGCTTTTTCTCTGCTGTTAACCAGGCCCTGTTTTACCATGGCAACATCCAAACGCATTTTTTCCATTTCTAATTACTTCTCCCTATTAAATTAACAGCAATTTTTTTAATTTTATTATCTTTTAACGAAAACTCTTTTTCAATTCTTGCAACTATTTTTCTAGAAGTCAGACCATAAATTTCCCTCAAAATTTCTACATTTCCATGGGTTGCAAATTCATCCTCCAAACCAATTCTCAATACTTTTTGGCTGATTCCATGCCGTTGTAACAATTCTAGAATTGCACTTCCAAAACCACCTAATAAACAATGTTCCTCTAGAGTGATTATCCCCCGGCTTTTTTTTTGTGCTGCTAAAATAGTTTTTTCATCCAGAGGCTTAACAAACCTGGCATTAATTACGGTACAGCTAACTCCTTTTTCTTTTAATAAAATACTTGCCACTTCTTGAGCTACGGGGACCATGTTGCCAATTGCTATTAAAGTCAGTTCATTTCCCTTTTGTAGAATTTCGGACTGTCCAATTTCTATTTTATGCAAATTTTCATCTAATTTAACACCTACTCCTAACCCCCTAGGATATCTAACTGCAACAGGTCCGTCATATAAAGAAGCAGTATATAACATGTGCTGAAGCTCATTTTCGTCTTTGGGAGCCATTAAAACTAGGTTGGGTATATGTCTTAAATAAGATATGTCAAACAGCCCATGATGAGTTGGTCCATCTTCTCCTACTAAACCGGCACGATCCAGGGCAAAAATAACAGGTGCATTCTGTAAGGCTACATCATGGACAACTTGGTCATAAGCCCTTTGTAAAAAAGTAGAATAAATTGCCACAACAGGTCTAAAACCTTCTAAAGCCATAGCTGCTGCCATAGTTACTGCATGTTGTTCAGCAATACCTACATCAAAAACCCTTTTAGGAAATTTTTGGGCAAACTTATTTATACCTGTTCCTTCACCCATAGCAGCAGTAAAAGCAACTATTTTAGGATTTTGCTCGCCTAATTTAACAAGGGTATTACTAAATACCTCGGTATAACTTGGAATGTTTGATGTTTTTTTAACCTTTCCGGTTCCTAAATCAAATACACCGATTCCGTGAAATTTGTCTGGATTTTCTTCAGCCGGTAAATATCCTTTACCTTTCTTGGTAATTACATGTACCAATACCGGTTTATTAATATATTTGGTATTTTGCAAAACTGTTTTTAATTCATTGAGATCATGTCCATTAACTGGCCCAAAATATTTAAAACCTAGTTCCTCGAATAACATGCCTGGAACCAAGAGATATCTCAAACTATCTTTGACCCTATCTACAAACTTAACCATAGTTGACCCTATAGCGGGAATCTTTTTTAATATGTATTCTATATCTTCTTTTCGTTTAGTATAAAAGGGGTCTACCCGAACCCTGTTAAGATAAGCTGACATAGCACCTACATTTTGGGCAATGGACATTTCATTATCATTTAAGATTACAGTTAATTTTGTACCTAAATGTCCTGCATGGTTGAGTGCTTCAAAAGCCATCCCACCGGTCATTGCACCATCTCCAATCACCGCTACAACCTCATACTTGTCCCCATTTAAATCTCGGGCCTTAGCTAGTCCTAAACCAGCAGAGATAGAAGTACTGCTATGACCAGTATCAAAAACATCATGAAGGCTTTCGCTACGTTTAGGGAAACCAGATAAACCTCCATATTGTCTTAAAGTAGGAAATTCATCATACCTTCCAGTCAATAATTTATGGACATATGCTTGGTGACCTACATCCCAAACAATCTTATCAACAGGTGATGTATATACAGAATGAATAGCCAAAGTCAATTCAACTACCCCTAAATTAGGAGCCAGATGTCCTCCATTTTTTGAAATTACCGATAATATTTCCGTTCTAATTTCTTGGGCTAATTTTTGTAATTTTGAAAGATCAAGTTTTTTTACATCACTCGGATCTTTAATTGTTCTTAAGAGCTCCAAAACTTCCACCTTCCCTAACGGAAAAAAATTTAAACCTATAAAATCTTCTACTTTTTTAATTAATTTTCCTACCAAAAAAATAATTTCACTACTGTTATCAATGGCATAACCCTTAGCAAGTGCTTTTCCACCGACAGTTAATGATGCTACTAGTCCAGCCATTAATGCACTTAACATTAACTTATTTAAATTAGGTACGTCCATTAATAACTGAAAAACCAAAGCTGCTCCTACACTACCACTTAAAGTACCACTTATATCACCCACAACATCATTACAAAAACTTGCTACTTTATCAGCATTTTTTTTCAAATAAACTCCTTCCCAGGCACCAGGAATTTTTTTTGAAGCTTTAGCATTTAGGGCAGACTCTTGAGCTGCAGCAACAGCCACACCAATAATATCAAATATTATACCCATTAGAATAATAACAATTAACAAAAATAAGCCTAATAAAAAAGCTACCGAGCGTAAGAAGATTTCGGAAGCTATAAAGATCATCACACTTACTATAAATGTCCCCAAAGCAATAATAATACTACTTTTAATGGGATGTCTTTTTTTATTATTATTCCCCAACTTATTTCACTCCATACAATCTAGTTAATAGGGACCAGTTACCCAGAAACTAGCCACTAGTGACTTTCTTGAGATGATAGATGGTAGCTTATTGAGTAAACGTTGTGGCTTAGGTCCAGTAGGTTTTCCCAGTAGTTATACCAGTGGTCGCCCACCTGGCGGTTTCCCTTTAAAACTACCCTGCGTGTCACCACTAACAGAACTGGATTACCACTTAGTCCACACTTTAATCCCCAATAAGCCTTACCGTAGTAAACAGTCTAGGAGTTTTCCTCAACAACCATTACTAATTCCTAGCCTCTTTTGCAAAGAAGGTTTCAAGCATATTTTAACAGTCATGGCCCTGGCTGTTAAAATACTTTTTCGAGCTATCCACCAACATTCACTCAAGGCAGGCTACGCTGTACCCAGCATTAACCGAATACAGGTTTACCCTAAGCCATAGATTGCACTCGGTGGTGCAAAATCCACAAACTTAGGCCTCCACGGAGACAGGGTCAACGCCCACATGCCATTGTGGATCGCCCTCTCTCCTTAACTCCCAGCATCAGCCCCAGACTGGGCGTCCAAAGCCAACACCAGGAACTTCATCGATATGCCCTATGACGGATTTTTAAGCCCGCCTTCAGAATTAGCTGGTTGACTAGAATACTGCACCATCTATCTTTTCATTCACATAATTTTAGCACAGTATTCTAATATTTTCAAATAATATTATAATTTATAGTAAAATTCCTATTGTTATTCCTAAAGCAGCTCCAGCGAGTACTTCAACAGGGGTATGTCCCAGAAGTTCTTTTAATCTTTCTCGGTTAAATTCTGTTCCATGGTGATATAAATCATCGATTAATTGATTTAAAACCTCTGCTTGTTTTCCAGCAGCTCTTCTTACTCCAGCTGCATCATACATAACAATTAAAGCTATAGTAAAAGCTAAAGCAAATTCACCGGAATTAAAACCAAAATCCTTACCGACCCCTGTAGCTAATGAGGTTACCAGCGCAGAGTGGGAACTGGGCATACCTCCGGCCCCTACTAAACGGGTAAAATCCCATTTTTTTTGGGTCCATAAAACCACTATTACTTTTAAAAATTGGGCTATCGCCCAGGCAAATAAAGTTATCTTTAAAATATGATTATCTAATATTTCTTGAAAAATCACAGTCTTCGCCCCTGTAAACTTAAAGTAAAATTACGTTTCCATTTAACAGTTGCCAGCAAAATATTAATGATATTAGTTTTCCCTAAATAATAAGTATTTTGCAAGTAATCTTAATGGTTCTGCCTCTTCATTGAATATTTCCAGGGCAGCCTCTGCCTTGATTACAGCTTCCCGAGCCATCTCCCTGGATTTTTCTATCCCAAAAATACTAGGAAAAGTAGCTTTTTGATTTTTATCATCACTACCAACTGGCTTGCCGATTTTTTTTTCATCACCAAAAATGTCTAACAAATCGTCAGTAATCTGAAAAGCCAGTCCCAAATTTTCAGCATAATGGGTTAAATGTTTAATCTGTTCACTATTTCCCTTACCTAATATGGCACCTGCTCGAACAGAAGCTTTTATTAAAGCTCCGGTTTTATGGTTATGGATGTATTCAAGGGTCTTAGCATCAATTTTTTTATTTTCGGATAATATGTCCACCACTTGTCCACCAATCATTCCCATTGTTCCCGCGGCTTGCGCGATTTCTTGCCCAACCTGAAATACAGCATCTTTTTCTTGAGTTTTGAGACCAAATTGACTAATGATTTCAAAGGCATATGTTAATAAAGCATCTCCTGCCAAGATAGCAATAGCCTCACCAAATGCAATATGATTGGTTGGTTTACCTCTCCTTAAATCATCATCATCCATAGCAGGAAGGTCATCATGGATTAAAGAATAAGTATGAATAAGTTCCAAAGCACATGCTACAGGCAATGCTTTTTCAAAAGAACTACCTACTGCTTCACAGGCAGTAATACATAAAATAGGGCGTAACCTTTTTCCCCCTGCAAAGACACTATAGCGCATAGCCTCATGGATTTTAACCGGCATAATTTTTGGAGGATTTAAAATATCATCCAGTGCTTTATCTATAATGCTTTTTTTTTCTTCTAAATATACTTTTAAATCCATTTTATTCCTCCTTGGACCAGCTAAAATCTTCTAATTTATCATCTAATAATACCTTGATTTTTTCTTCAGCTTGATTTAAATACCTGTTACAAGTTTTTACTAAATTTATTCCCTCAGTAAATAAATTAATAGACTTTTCCAGAGAAATTTCTCCTTGTTCCAATTGTTTTATTATTTCCTCCAACTTAGCTACTGCATCCTCATAACTCAACTTTTCTTCCATGTTTCCCCTCCTCTTTACCCTTAACTAAACAACTCAAATTTCCATCATATATTGAAACTTGTATTAATTCTTCATTTTCAACCTGTTTTATTGATTTTATGATCTCGCCTGATTTATTATAAGTTATTGAGAAACCTCTAGTCATTGTTTTTAAAGGACTTAAAGCATCTAATTTATTGGATAGTATACCTAATTTTCCTTGTTCTTCCTTAAATTTTTGTTTGCACTCAGTCATTAATTTTAAATTTAAATAATCAATATCTTGCTGAAATCTATTAAGTATCTTAACAGGGTCTCTCATAATTTGACTTTTAGCTAAATAACTAACTCGCTGACGTTCCTGACTTATTTGTTTCTTTATAGCATTAAATAATCTTTTTCGGTAGTTCATAATATTTAGAATAAGTTCTTCTTTAATTGGTACAGCAATTTCCGCTGCCATAGATGGAGTTGCAGCTCTACAATCGGCTACAAAATCAGTAAGGGTGAAATCAGTTTCGTGTCCAACTGCACTTATTACAGGTACCGGACTTAAACTAATTTTTCTTATGACACTTTCATCATTAAAACACCACAATTCTTCTAGAGAACCTCCACCTCTACCTATAATTATAACATCAACTTCCTGGTTATACATTTTATCAAGGGCATAACAAATTGATTGGGGAGCTTCTTCTCCTTGTACCATAGCAGGAACAATAATAATTTTGGTTTGAGGTGAACGCCTTTTTAAAATACTTAAGATATCCTTTAATGCAGCACCTGTTAACGATGTAATCACTCCTATTGTGCTAGGAAAAAAAGGTAAAGGCCTTTTTTTACTTTTATCAAACAATCCTTCTTTTGTCAGCCGCTCTTTTAATTGCTCATAAGCAATATGCAAAGCCCCTGCACCTGCTGGATGCATTTCTTGAACATATAATTGATACTGTCCATCTCTTTGATAAATTGAAACATATCCCATAGCTAAGATTTGCATACCGTGAACTGGTCTGAATTTTAACCTCTGGGCATAACTTTTAAACATAACACATTTTAAAGTACTAGTCTCATCTTTTAGGGTAAAATAAAGATGTCCCGAACTATGGGCCTTAAAATTTGATATTTCACCTTTAACCCATAAATTAGACAATAAAGAATCTCCATCAAGGAGATTCTTTATATAATGATTTACTTCTTTTACAGTTAAACAATTTTTTTTAAACATTAAAAACACCCTAACACTCAGTTAAATATTCATGAATAGCCTTGGCGGCTTTTTTACCGGCACCCATGGCTAAAATTACTGTAGCTGCCCCGGTAACAATATCACCACCAGCAAATACACCTTTTTTAGAAGTTTGTCCCGTCTCTTCATTAGCTACAATATTACCCCATTTAGTTAATTCTAAACCTGGTGTGCTAGAAGGTACCAATGGATTTGGTCCTTGACCAATTGCCATTACCACATTATCTACTTCAATTTCAAATTCTGATCCTTCTATGGGTACAGGTTTTTTCCTCCCGGAAGCATCCGGTTCCCCTAGTTTATAACGGATACAGACCATTGATTTAACGTTTCCGTTTTCATCTCCTTTAAACTCCACCGGACTTGTTAATAACATGAATTCTACGCCTTCTTCTTCTGCGTGTTCTATTTCTTCATGTCTGGCCGGCATTTCATTTCTAGATCGTCGGTAAATTATATAGGATTCCTCCGCTCCCAAACGCAATGCTGTTCGGGCAGCATCCATAGCTACATTTCCGGCTCCAATTACAGCTATTTTCTTACCTACCTTAATTGGTGTACAGGAATTGGGGAAATCATAAGCACACATCAAATTAGTCCTAGTTAAAAACTCATTGGCTGAATATACCCCATTTAAATTCTCTCCAGGAATACCCATAAAATATGGTAATCCTGCTCCTGTGCCAATAAATACTGCATCAAAACCTTCTTGCTCTAGCAATTCATCTACAGTATATATCTTGCCAATGACACTATTGTTCTCAAATTTTACTCCTAGTTTTTCAATGTATTCAATTTCCCTTCTCACTACTTCTTTAGGTAAACGAAATTCCGGTATACCATACATTAAAACTCCACCTGGAGTGTGTAGAGCTTCAAATACTGTTACTTCATGACCTAACTTGGCCAAATCACCTGCACAGGTCAATCCTGCCGGTCCAGCTCCGATTACAGCTACTTTTTTACCTGTTGATTTTTTTCTTTCCACTTCTTTTGCTACTTGCTCGGCTTCCCAATCGGCTACAAACCTTTCCAGTCTTCCTATAGCTACAGGTTCGTCTTTTTTACCCAAAATACAATATTTTTCACATTGGTTTTCTTGTGGACAGACCCTGCCGCAAACCGCAGGTAAACTATTTTTAGTTTTAATTATCTCAATGGCTTTGTCAAATTCTCCTTTGGCCACTTCCGCTATGAATTCCGGAATATCTACTTCTACGGGACAACCTTGCATACATAATGGTCTTTTACATTGTAAGCATCTTCGGGCTTCATAAATTGCCGTTTCTTTTGTATAACCTAAAGCAACTTCGTTGAAATTCTTGATTCTTTCTTTTGCGTCTTGTGTCGGCATGGGATTACGTGGTATTTTTAATGACATCCACATCCACCCCCATGACATTGTTCTTGAGCTAAGGCTCTTTTTTCTTCATCTTTGTAATAAACTAACCTTCTCATAGCTAATTCAAAATCCACCAGGTGACCGTCAAATTCTGGTCCATCTACACAAGCAAATTTGGTTTCTTCTCCTACTTGTACCCTGCAAGCCCCGCACATACCTGTACCATCAACCATAATGGGATTTAAACTTACTATTGTTTTTATTTGGTGTGGTCTTGTTACGTCTGCCACTGAACGCATCATTACCATGGGTCCAATAGCCCATACCCTGTCAATTTCTTTTTCCGATAAAACTTGTTTTAGCACATCTGTTACAAAGCCTTTATAACCAACACTACCATCATCGGTAGCAATTAATAATTCATCACTTACAGCCTGCATTTTTTCTACCCAAAATAATAAGTTTTCACACCTGGCTCCAACAATAGATATTACTTTATTTCCTACCTCTTTTAAAGCCCTGGCTATTGGATATATGGGAGCAATACCTACTCCCCCACCTATACAAACTACTGTTCCATAGTTTTCAATTTCTGAAGGTTCACCTAAGGGGCCTACTAAATCTAAAAGAAAATCTCCTTTTTTCATTTGTCCCATTCTTAGGGTAGTTCTCCCTACTTCTTGAAAGATTAAGGTAATTGAACCTGATTCCTTGTTAAAATCAGCAATAGTCAGAGGAATTCTCTCCCCTTTTTCGGCAATTCTGACAATTACAAATTGACCTGCTTTTGCTTTATTAGCTATCTGCGGTGCTTCTATTTCTAACAAACCTAAATTTTCTCCAATTTTTTCTTGATGTATAATTTTATACATTTAGTAAACACCTCCGTGTCCCGTTTTGGCAATAAGACTGGCCCCTACTGCATTATCACTGCTAAAAACAGGATCTGCAAATAATAATTTGAGGTCAGTTGTATTTTCTAATCTTTCTTTTAAAGTAGTTCGTATATATTTGTTCCTAGCAACTCCCCCAACAAATAAAAAGTATTTTAAATTATTTTTATCATACACGTTAATAATCAATTTTTCCAGTGTATTTATTAGGCAGTTTTCTACTCCACGGGCAATATCACTGTAATTTTCACCTTTGGAAATTAATCGCTGAGCATGGCTTTCCGGCCCGGAAAAACTAAAATTTAAATTATTAACTGAAATAGGAAAAATACAGGGTTTAATACTTTTTTGGGCTAATTCCTCCAACTGTGGCCCTGCAGGAAAACTTAAACCCATTTTAACACCAACCCGGTCTATAAATTGCCCGGCATGTAAATCACTGGTACCTCCTATTTTATCAATAAAAAATTTTACAGGTCTATATTCTTTTAGGGAAACTTTCAAAACCTCTGTAGTTCCCCCTGAAATATGAATAGCATTAAAATCTCTAATTAATTTTTGTCCACAGGACCATATACCGGCCATTAGATGACCTTCTTGGTGGGTAGTTTCAATTAATGGAATATCTAAAGTTTTGGCTAAAACCTGAGCAATTGTTAACCCCACTAGAAAAACAGGCATATAAGAATTTTCTTCCGGTCTGGGTTTTACACTTACCCCAATAGTATTAATACTTTTTTTGTCTACTTTATCAAATAAGTTTGCAAAAAGCAGAGGAAAGTTTTTTATATGCTGGAAAACTGCTTCCGATTGTCTTAAACCTAATCCTCCAGTCTTAACGTTTAATAATAATCTTTTATCTGCTATTAAATTTTGTTTATCATCTGTTATTGCCACAGAAGTAGTATAATTACTAGTATCAATACCTAAATATAATGCCATTCTTACTCACCATAGATTCTTATAATTTTGTCTAATATACCATTAATAAACTTAGGGGACTCTTCAGATCCAAAAATTTTGGCCAGCTCAATAGCTTCATTCAGTGCTGCCTTATTAGGTATATCTTCACAATATAACATTTCAAAAATTGCTAAACGTAAAAGGTTACGATCTACACTAAGCATTCTATCCACTTTCCAATCCACTGCATATTTTTCAATAGTTTTGTCTATGTCTTTTAAATTTGATAAGGTCCCTGTTACCAGGCGCCGGCAGAAAGCTTTATCTCCTTCATCTAAGTTTAATTCACCAAAGCATAGGGCTAGTGCGACTTCAAAATCATTTTTTCCTACATCTACTTGGTAGATAATTTGAAAAGCAATTTCTCTGACCTGACGACGTTTCAAACTAATTGCCTCCTTATTTTTTATCCTTAAAAAGCTTTTGCACTAAATCATTAAAACTTTCATTTTCATCTAAACGTTTTCCAATAATAAAACCTATATAAATACAAATGGTTATAAATACTGTTTCCAAAAGTCCCACAGTTATAACCAATATACTAAATATCAAGCCGATCAAAACACCTATTGTTTTTCCCCTGTGGTATGTAAATAGTTCCTCGATAATTTTTTCTAAACCCACATCTACCACCCCCAAAAATTACTCCACTCTACTTTTGGCCTCATTACTTAATTTTGTAATTAATATTCTAACTTCCTCAACATCAATACCGGCTACTTTAGAAAAATACTCTTTTACTTTATTTTGAATTTGAGTTGTTGTCTCGGGAATATTCATTTCCGGTGCTAAGTTCACCTGCATGAAAATAGCAATCCCATTGGGAGTACATTTGATTACAGGCTTTGATTCCTTAACTCCCTGCACTTGTTTAGCTACTTTACCAGCCATATGTTCTAAAGCATTAATTGTAATTTTTATCTTCCCTAAAGAGGTCACAACAACCTCTGTCTGGGTCGGAGTTCTGTTTTTAAAAGTATTCCGTAAAACTGTAATGCCCACTAAAATTCCCAGTAATCCCAAAATACCTAAAACCCACCTTTCATTTACACTTGTTAATAAACTGTCGAGATAGGTTAAAGGGGTTGTCCAACCCAGGGCTAAGCCAACGGCAAGAGTTGAAATAGTAAATAATAATAATGCAAACAAAATGCGAAATATTCTTTCCGACTGCATTTTGGATAATGCCTCCTTTTTATAAGAAAGATGTTTTAAAACACCACTACTATAACTAGTTTTAGGTAGACCCCAAAAGGATCTACCTAACAGTTTACCGTACCCTTAAACCATGTTCATCATCTTTACTTTCGTTTTTTTTAAAAGCAACTCCCTGAACATGAATATTGATTTCCACTACTTTAAGTCCGGTCATACTTTCCACTGCATTTTTAACATTTCGTTGGATTTGTAGAGCCACATCAGGGATCCGGGCACCAAATTCTACTACAACAAATAAATCAATTGCAGCTTCTTTTTCTCCTACTTCAACTTTAACACCTTTGGAAAGATTTTTTCTACCAAGCATTTCGGCTATTCCAGCAGACACACCACCGCTCATACCAGCAACACCTTTTACTTCCGTTGCCGATAGACCTGCTATTATCGCTACCACTTCGTCCGCAACCTTAATTATCCCAAGATCATTACGGTCAACTGTATCTAAACTTTCTTTATTATTAATTGTTTCCAATTTTAAAACACCTCAATTCCTCTTAATGAAATATTTAATTACAGAAACATTATATCAAACAAAAAGGATTTATTAAACAAAGAAACCATTTTATTCATATTATTCAACTATTATAACCAAAAAAACATGCAAATAGATATTATAAAATCCAGTTCCAGAAAAGACCCGGATTTATTCTTTAGGAATAATTGCAATTTGTTCTAATTTTGAACCAGTAGCCCTAATAACTAAATCTCCGATTCTTGTAATATCTGTTGGGGTAAGATTTTCTTTTTTCACAACTACAGTTGTATTATTGGGTTCAACCAATACAACTACTTCCTCATAACCCTTTGCTTTTAACAGATTTTCTGCTTTAATTTCAGCAGCAATGCTTTCTGAAATAGCGAATAATCTATCTTGAGCTTTATTCCGTACTTCTTGAGAAGAATTAGGATTATTAACAATTTCTTTTAATAATTCTATTTGGGCATCCCTTCCTTTATTTTTTTTCATCCTAAATTCAACGAAAAAATTATTTGAATTTTTTAATTGATCTACATTAACCAGTGGATCTAAATCTTGTAAAGGGTTATGGGTATTATTTCCTTGAACGGGTTGACTAATAATTTCAACAGAACTTTCTGGTGTTTTCTCGTTTTTTTCCGTCACCAGAGATGAATCACTAAACCCCGTATATCCCATATATATAAAGGATAATGATAATACAACAAGAGCAAATATGGTTAAATTTCTCAATCGTAATAAAACTATCATTTTTTCACCTACTTTCCTTTAGGAAGTACAGTTACTCTATGGGCAGGGATATTGAGTAAAGTCTGTACTGCTTCACTTATTCTTTCTCTTATAATTAAATCACTGGCTCCTTGAGCTACAACCATCACTCCTACCACTTGAGGTCGAATTTCTTTTATTATCACCGGTTCATCTTTACCCTGAGTCATATTTTTCATAACTACCTGGGCATCTTCCCGAATTTCATCCGTTGAACGGGTACTACCGTCTTGTGCCTTTTCAGTTACTATAGTTTTATCTACCTTTTGGTTCAAAGCGTACTTATATTCCGGACTTGATTCCAAAGTTAGATTAACTGCAACCTCTCCTACACCGGCAATCTGACTTAAAATAGTTGCCAAACTTTTTTCCATTTGCTTTTCTGTTAGGGCTAAACTACTTATAATTTCAGTTTGGGAATTTTCCAGATTTTTATTTTCCATAACTGCATTTATTTGGCTTTGTTTTTTACTTGAAACTAAATCACCAAATGACATGGTAGCAATACCAAGTACAGCAACTAAAACTAACCAGATTATATACCTGCGTTGTTTACCATTTACTTTCAAACCACTTTTACTCTTATCTTCAGGAAACAATGACTTTATTAAATCACCCATTATTTAATAACCTCCTTTTCAATAAAAGATAACTTCTATGTTTTCTTTTTCTAAACTATAGTAATTGGAAATTACATTAATTATCTTTTCTTTAATTTGAGTATAAATTTTTTCTTGTGTACGAGAAACCGGTTCGTTTTTCTCACCAATTTGTATGTTTACCGGCTCAACAGGTTTTACTAGTTGAAACTGGGTCTTATTTTCTCCCGGATTAACCCATACAGTTGCATATTTTATCCTTCCTATAGCACCTACTTTATTTACGGGTTCAACTTTTACCGAACATTGGACCTGACCAACATTTGGTATTAATTTTATCAGCGCTTCCATCTGTTTCTCAATCCTTTTACGGTATTCTAAAAATGCCTGTTCCTGTTGAATATTTACTATTTTCTGCCCCTGGGCTAAAACAGTATCTACTTTATGCTCAGGTAAGGTTGATAATTGCCAAGCAGATAATTCATAGTCATCACTTAAAATTCCAATAAGAGGATTAAGGATGGCCAGCAAAACGAAGAGACCCATTACAACTTTAATCAGACGCTGCATGTTATTGTTGGGTAGAAGCATATCTAAAAAATTTGTTAACAATATGATTATTACAACATTTTTTACAATATCACTTATTGCTTGTAACATAGTATCACCTACCAGTTTATTAGTCACCAGGTATCTAGTTGTTCGTTATTCGTATTTTTAGTAGTAATTAATGTTTTTACTTTTACACTGTACACTCTTTTACTATCTCAGCATTACAGTAATGTTGGCGGTTGTAACAATTATTATGATAGCTAAAAAGAACATTAAAGCTACTGTCGCTACTGCAGCAAAAACCATTAATAAACTATTGCCCATACTTTGAATGGTATCGGCAATTGCCGGATCACCTATGGATTGGATAAGAGCAGCCGCTATCTTATAAATAATTACAATAGCTAATATTTTTAAAACGGGAAACAGTGTTATAAATCCAATAACCATAAGTCCCACCAAACCTACTGCATTTTTTAGTAATAAAGAACCCCCGATAATAGCTTCCAATACATCAGCAAACATCCCCCCGACCACGGGAATAAAAGCTCCTGTCATAAACTTTGCGGTCCTTAACGAAATACCATCTGCTATGGCTCCCCCTACCCCTTGTATACTAAGGGCACCAATAAATAAGGTAAGAGATAAACCAAGAAAAAACATAGTTGCTTCCTTTAATAAACCAGCTAATCTACTTACCTTAAATTTATCTGAAATATTATTAACAATTTTCAAAACCGCTTCAAGATATATCAAAGGAAAAATTATTGTACTAAATAATGTGCTTAATACTCCTAATGTAACCAAAATAAAAGGATGTAAAATTGCAGTAGTAGTAAATGCCCCCAAAGCTGCTAACAATGTTAAAAGAACGGGCATTAAAGCTTGCATAAAAGTAACCATTTTTTCAATAGCCTGTTTACCTATTTCCATGGTCATTTGAAAGGAACTAATGACCAGTGTGATTAGGACCAAAAAACTTATTGCATGGGCTAATTTAGCTATTGTACCTTTCTCAAAAGCATTTTGCAGATTAGCTAAAACTGCACATATAACTGAAAGAAGTACCAATTTACCCATCAATGTTAAATTTGCTCCAACTTCTTTTAATAAATACTTGATACTACCATTTAAAATTTCTTGAGGCTTTAACTTGATATTTCCATTTTTCAATTCTTTAATAGCTTCATTTATAGAGAATTGAGGAATAAACTGATTCATTTCTTCATCTATTTGGGTTATTAATTTTTCAACTTCCCGGACATCTAATACTTGTAATTGTTTTTCCGCCATCTTCTGTAAACTATTAGCCTCTACCTGGGAGGCTAAACATAGGAGAGGGTTTATCAATAAAGATAATAAAATAATAATAATAAAGATAATATTTATCCTTTTCATTAGCAAACCACCTTATGGAATTAGTCTGACAATTGTCTCTAATATGGCTACTATTATGGGAATTGCTAGTACCATAATAATAATTTTGGCTGCAAATTCTATCTTACCAGCGATGGATTCTGTACCTGCATCCCGACAAATTTGAGCACCAAATTCAGCAATATAAGCTATACCAATAATTTTAAAAATGGTGGTTAAATAAAACATATTTATATTAGCCTTTAGGGCCAAATCTTCAAATACTTGTAAGATAGCCTGGATTTTATCCATCATCAGGATAAATACTAGGGCTGCAAAGGCTAAACTAAGCTGAATTGCAAATTCACCTTTACGTTCCTTCAGAATAATATAAAAAACTGTTGAAATTAATCCTAATCCGACTATTTGCAATATTTCCATAGAAAACACCTCTTAATATAAAGAAAAAACCGAACGGACATAATCGAAAAGACCGGAGAGGAGTTGAATTACCATAAATAAAACTACTGTTACTCCTGCTAATGTAGCTAAGTGTGCCTGATCCTCCTTACCAAAAGATTTTAGAACACAATGGAGCACAGCTGTTAAAATACCTATGCCTGCAATTTTAAAAACAATTCCAATATCCAAGATTATTCCTCCTTTAAAAATAGGCAAAATAGGGTAACTTATTTTAGGGTTAAAGGAATTAAAATAAAATCAATGCAATTATCGCTCCCAAACTAAAACCTAAATACTGCCATAGTTTTTGGTTTTTTTCCTTTAGCTGGTCGGCTTTTTTTTCCATATTAATGAGATGTTCTTTTACAAGTTTTAAATTTTTACTTTGTTCTTCCCGATCAGATCCCCCCAAACTTTGACCAAAATAAACTAATATATCTAAATCTTCCGGTAATAAAGCACTTTCTTCTTCCAGATCGTGTAATGCAATCTCCCATGCTTCCCCTGCTGTTAATCCTTCACCTTCAATTAATAAATCTGCTGTTTTATAAAAAAGATCATTAATAGGATGGGGCAATCTTTTTCCTACTCTTTTTAAAGCTAAAGGTAAAGGAGTTAGTCCATATAGTATTTCTGTCTCCAACATTTGCATAGCATTTTGTAAATACCTGATTTGTTGTGGTCTTAAAGAATAATTGCGGGCTACAACTAACCCGACAATACCTGATGCAATAATTAACATTACTGCACCCATCAATTTCAGCATTTTTAAACTGTCCTCCCTCCTATGGGTTTTGTTATTAAAGATTGCATAGTAATACCATCAAATACCTGCTCTATGGTTCCTACTCCTAAAGAACGACCTAAAATGATAATCCTTTTGAAAAATTTATTTTCTATTACCTGGCGTAAATTGGGACGCTGTCTAAGCTCGTTAATATCTCTTCCGTGAACGGTAGTTATCAAACTAATACCTGCATTTAACACTTCTTCCATGGCCCGGATATCTTCTAAAGTTCCGATTTCATCGGTAGCTATGACCTGTGGTGACATAGACCTTATCAACATAATCATTCCCTGGGATTTAGGGCAACTATCCAAGATATCAGTTCGCAAACCAATGTCAAACTGAGAAATTCCCATATAGGTACCTGCTAATTCAGAACGTTCATCAACCAGTCCCACATTTACCCCGGGAAAACCTAACCCTGGAATACCACTGCTAATCTGCCTGATCATATCCCTTAAAAGAGTTGTCTTACCACACTGGGGAGGAGAAACCAGGAGGGTATGCATAATTCTTTTGTCAGTACCAAGGATAAAAGGTAATATTTTATCAGCTACTCCAATAATTTCTTTAGCTATTCGGAAATTAAGTCCTGAGATTTCTTTAAGGGTTTTTACTAACCCCTTGTCCAATATAGCTTTACCTACCAATCCAATACGATGCCCTCCACTAATAGTAATATATCCCCTTCTAAATTCTTCTTCCCAAGCATAAATTGAACTCTGGCTGATCTTGTGCAGCAACTTTTCCATATCTTCTGGAGAAAAAATATAACCTTCTGTCAATATTTCACTGGTTTTTTGTTGTGGCGTGATGGCTAAATGCTGCGAACCGGTAACAATTATTAAAGGTCTATTAATCCTAAAACGTATTTCCTCAATTTCATTCAAAATATCAAGTGGTAAGTGAGTAAATAGGTTTCTAATTTTAACCGGAAAAAAATCCAAAATATAAACTGGAAATTTATTAACTTGTTGATTACCATTCCTAAATAAAGTTATGTTTACCATATTTATCCTCCTTACCTTATATAAATATGGGGCTTATCCTACTTTATGCATAAAAAATAAAAAATCGCCTTCAGCGATTTTTAGATGAGGCAAAATTTTTATATATAAAAAAATCCAAGGCTAGATACCTTGGATTTTAAGTATGATTATATTTAGTCTTGCTCACTTTCTTCTATATCATAATCCGTTTTAAAAACTACTTCATCACAATTTGGACAGGATATTTCAAAAATTTCATCTTCATTATCGAGTAGATCTGTTTCAAAATAAACTATATCATGACAATTGGGACATTCAACTTCCATATATTCTATATCATCGTTTTCATAATCTGAATCTTCATCATCAAATTCATCATAAAAGTCATCTTCTAATGCATTTAAATCTTCATCAATACTTTCTACATAATCTTCCAGCTCCAATTGTGCATCCTGTAATTCTTTAATACCTGCTGCCATGTCATCTAATATATCTAGTATATTGGATAAAATTCTACCCTCTTTAGAAGTGGTATCTAAGTTCAAACCTTCAGCCAGACCTTGCAAGTAAGAAATTTTACTATGTAAATCCTTCACCAGCTTTCCCTCCTTTGAATAAACTTTGTCTTACTTTGTTAATATTCCCGTTAATAACAAATATTAAACTTAAGCCCTTTCAATATATTCACCACTTCTGGTATCAATCCGTAATATATCACCGGTATTTATGAAAAACGGTACCTGAACAACTACCCCGGTTTCTAAGGTTGCAGGTTTCGTTCCGCCAGAAGCTGTGTCCCCTTTAATCCCTGGTTCTGTTTCTATTACTTCTAATTCCACAGTGTTAGGTAAATCAATTCCTAAAACTTTGCCTTGGTATAAAACTATTTGGCAATCCATATTTTCTTTCAAATACTTTTCACTACCATCGAGCTGTTCCTTAGTTAGAAAGATTTGTTCAAAGTTTTCATTATCCATGAAAACATAGTTTTCTCCATCATTATATAAATATTGCATTTGTCTTCTATCCAGAATTGCTTTCGGAACTTTTTCTCCGGCCCGAAAAGTTTGTTCTGTTACAGAACCTGTTTTAAGATTTTTAATTTTTGCTCTAACAAAAGCTGCACCTTTCCCAGGTTTTACGTGTTGAAACTCAACAACTTGACAAGGCTCACCATTTAATTCGATTGTTAAACCTGTTTTAAAATCATTTGTGGAAATCACTTTTCCTACCTCCTATAAGATATTAAATAATAATAAGGTCTTTAGTAAAACGAGTTAAATTATCATAACCCGTCGCTTTAACTACAACTAAATCCTCTATCCTTACTCCTCCCCAATTGGGTATATAAATTCCCGGCTCTACAGTGACAACCATATTTTCTAAAAGTTCTGTACTATCCCTGGGGGAAAGACTAGGATTTTCATGAACATTCAAACCTAAACCGTGCCCTAAACCATGTCCGAAATATTCACCATATCCTTTTCTAGATATGTATGAACGGCTTTGTAAATCTACTTCTTTGGCTCCTAAACCTGCTTTTACACTATTTAAGCCTATTGATTGTGCTTCAAGTACGATCTGATATATTTCTTTTTGTTTTTCTGAAGGTTGTCCTATTACTATTGTCCTGGTCATATCAGAACAATAACCATTATAGACACAGCCGAAATCAATAGTTACAAAGTCACCTTTTTCAATTACTTTTTCCGAGGCGACTCCATGGGGCAATGCTGAACGATAACCTGATGCCACAATTGTATCAAAAGATGTAGAACTGGCTCCTTGTAAACGCATAAAAAATTCTAATTCTAAAGCTACTTCTATTTCTTTCAGACCAGGTTTAATTTTTTCTAAGATAAATTTAAAAGCTTTATCTGCTATTTGAGCAGCTTTTCTAATATTTTTTATTTCTTCATTATCTTTTATCAACCGTAAATTTTCAATGATTCCTTCCTGAGGAACTAACTTGATATTATCTAATCCATCCTGGAAATCTTGAAACTGTTTATATGTAATAAAATCTCCCTCTAGTCCTAAAAATTCCAAAGGTAATCTTTGGGTAATTTCTTTGATGGTTTTTGTCACCGGAAACTCATGTTTAATAACTTGAAATGCAGGTGCTTGACTTTTCGCCTGTTCAATATATCGAAAATCTGTAAACAGAAAATTTTGTTTATGGGTAATTAATAATATTCCTGATGTCCCTGTAAAACCACTAATATACCTTCTATTTAGAGGAGACATTACGATAAAACCATCCAGACCTAATTGCTCTAATTTTTGTCTTAATTTATTAATTCTTTCTTTTATCATCCCTAAACACCTTTTAACTCACTAACTGCTATCCTTAGGGCCATTTCATACCCTAAATAACCAAAGCCACTTATTTGTCCTTTACACACGGGAGCAATTAAGGATTTATGTCTGAAATCATCCCGGGCATGAATATTGCTTAGATGTACTTCGATAACAGGAACAGCTATTGCTTCAATAGCATCTCTAATAGCAATACTGGTATGGGTATAAGCGGCAGCATTTATTAGCAGATAGTCATAAACTCCATTGGCTTTTTGGATAACATCAACAATTTGCCCTTCGTGATTGGACTGAAAAAAAGAAATTTGACAACCTAAATCACTGGCAACTTTAGAAAGCCTATTATGTATTTCTTCCATTTTTAACTCACCATAAATTTTCGGGTTACGTAAGCCTAATAAATTTATATTTGGACCTTGAATTACCAATATATTCATGATTTCACCCCACCCACAAATCTTACCATATTAAATACCTTTTGAACAGATTTAACTACCACTGATGCTAATATTATTAATTCTAATAGTTGGTGCACCTTTGCCTACAAAAAATGTTAAATCATTAGCTACTTTATCAATATTAACCAGTATCTCCTTTAAATTACCGGCAATGGCAATTCCCCGGATAGGTACAGTAAATTCACCCTTTTCAATCCAGAGACCAGAAGCACCCAAAGAAAAATCACCGGAAATTGGATTAGCTGTATGCATTCCCATAACATCAGTTACATAAAATCCTTTATCCATCTCTTTTATCAATTCCTGTGGAGTACAATTCCCCGGAGCAAGGTAAAAATTTGTTGTTCCCACTTCAGGAGTTGAACGATAAGAACCCCTGACACCATTTCCAGTTGATTTAACACCGAATTTTTTAGCTGTATACGTATTATGTAAATAACCCTGTAGAATACCTTTCTCTATCAAAATAGTTTTTGATGTTGGTACTCCTTCACCATCAAAGGGAGCTGATAATACCCTTTCTTCCATTGCTCCATCATCAATTAAAGTTACAAAATCACTAGCAACTTTTTGACCAACCTTTTTTGCTAAAAAAGACTTGCCTTTATCAACGGATTCTGCCGATAAAGCAGGTGAAATAATACCTAAAAAGTTAGTAGCAATATAAGGTTCTAAAACTAGTGGTGCTTTTTGGGATTTAATACTTTTTGCCCCCAAAAGCCTTACTGCCCTTTCAGCCGCTTCTTTTCCAATTCGATGGGGGTTTAAATTATTATATTTTAAATTATACTGCATACCAAAACCTGCCTGGTTGTCACCCTGTTCTTCACCAACTACCAGTGCATATCCTCCACAATAGGCCCCTTGATAATATGCTTCTAAACCAGATGAATTTAGAATCCATATTTCATATTGAGAATCCTCATATGCAGCCCTTTCCGTTATTTTTATCCGAGGATCATGTTTTTTGGCAGAAACTTCTATTTCTTTAGCCAGATTTATTTTTTCATCTACTGTCACTTTAGCTATTTGCGGGTCATATAAATCCAATGGAGGATAGTTATTATATTTATCTGCTAATGTTAAAAATTCATCTTCTGCAGTTTTAGTAGAATTAGCTAAAGCCTGGTTAATTACTTTGTCAATGGCAGTAACATCTAAATCTGAGGTATAGGCAAATCCCATCCTGCTATTTTGTAAAACCCTTATCCCCAGACCCCGTTCTTCAGCTAATTTAATATTATCTATTTCTTGATTTGCAACCTGAATATTTAAGTCCCGGGCACTTAATATAAAAACTTCTGCATTTTCCGCTCCTAATTTTTTTGCTTTTTGAATTACATCCAAACCCAAATGCATAAAATTCTTACTGGCCATAAACATGCCGCCTCCGTTTTCTGTATTATCAACTTTTAGTATTATTCACCTTACTTTCTTATGGTTTCTTATGATTAGATTATTCATCTCTTTAATAAAATATCCATAAGAAAAGGAAAGTAATCAGGTTTACTGGTTAACCGTTGTTTGCCCTTTATCATATTTTTTACCCCTAATAAAAGAAACTAAAAGACCTACCAGAGCTAGACAGGCAGCTACTAAAAATACATCTCCTAGGGCACTTACAAATGCTTCTTTTTTTTCTAACCCGGAATATAGCCTAACCCGGGCAGAAAAGATACTAACAGAAATAGCAATACCCATTACCATTCCAAAATTTCTCATTGTCGCAATAATTCCTCCGGCAATGCCCAGTTTAGGTTTAGGAACAACTCCCATTACAGAACTATTATTAGGAGATTGGAACATCCCCATAGCAATTCCGAAAACAAATTGAGCAATTACCACCAGGTATACCGGAGTTGCCGTTGATATCCTGGAAAGGGCTAGAAGATTAATAAACATCAAAGCCATTCCTCCAGTTGTAAAAATCATATAACCAAATTTATCTGATAAATAACCACTCATAGGAGCCACAATAGCCATAGCTACAGGAAAAACCATCAAAAATAAGCCAATTTGTTGGGGCTCATAACCTTTAACCTCCTGAAAATAAAAGGGCATAAAAATAGTTATAAAAAACATAGTTACAAAAGAAATAAATCCCGCGAAATTACCGCTGGCAAAAACAGGGTTTTTAAATAAATTTAAATCTATTAAAGGTTGAGAGCGCTTAATTTCCATTTTAATGAAAATTGATAATAATATAACACCAATGAAAATAGTAACTATTACCCTACTAGTCCAACCAATTGTCTCAACCTGGGATAGACCTAAGACCAAGGAAATTACGCCACTTGCCCAGAAAAAAGCACCCAGAAAATCAAAACTACTTCCCCTGTCAATACCTGGTTCCCGGGGTAATAGATAAATACTTGCCCAAAAGCCCAATAAACCAATAGGAACATTAATAAAAAAAATTGCCGGCCAGCCTATAGTACCAGTTAACAATCCCCCTAAAGGTGGACCAGTCATACTACCGGCTGCCACAACAGTACCCACAGTCCCTAAAGCCCGTCCCCTTTCCTGAGCTGGAAATACACTTGTGATTATTCCCATGCTGTTAGCCATTAACATGGCCGCTCCAATTCCCTGAATTACCCTGGCCCCTATTAAAAAAGTAGGATTAACGGCTAGCCCACACAAAATTGAACCTAAAGTAAATCCTAAAAATCCGATACCGAAAATTTTTGTTTTTCCAAACATATCGGCCAAGCGCCCAAAAGTAAGTAATAAACTGGTAATAGTTAAAATATAAGCAGCCGGTACCCATTGCAAAACCTTGATATCAACCTGAAAATTTTGGGCTATAGTGGGCAAAGCTACATTAACTATACTGCTATCTAAAGTAGCCATAAATGTTCCCAAAGAAACACTGATCAGTACATACCAACGATACCTGGCAGATGCTTTGATTTTTGCTATCATTAAGATTTACCTCCGTTATCAATGCAAAGTTTTAATTCTTCTAGGGGACAATTCTGACATTTGGGTTTGTTTTTACAAATGTTATGTCCTAAAGCTACAATCTGGGCATGGTAGTCATTATATAACTCTTTATCGTGTGGTAAATATTGCATGAAATAATCCCGCATTTCATCATAATTAACTTCTGCTGTAAATATTCCCAACCTATTATAAATTCTCTTAGTATAAGCATCCACGACAAAGCTGGGTAATTCGGCGGCATATAGAATAATAGAATCAGCTGTTTCCGGTCCAATACCCCAAATATCTAGAAGTTCTTTTCTTAATTGGGGTAAAGGTTTAGATAAAATAATATCTATATCTCCTTCATACTTTTCCATAATATGTTGAGCTACAGCTTTTAATTTTTTCGCTTTTACATTATAGTAACGAGAAGGACGAATTAGCTCGGCTATTTGGTCAGGAGGTGCATTATAGATTGCCTCTAAATCAAAAATACCGGCTTCTTTCAGGTTCTCAATAGCTTGTTCAACATTTTTCCAGGAAACATTTTGGGTAAGAATAGCCCCTGCTATTATTTCCCATTTAGTTTCCCCTGGCCACCAGTTACGGTGACCAAAATAGCTTAATAGTCTGTTATAAATATCTAACAATATTTCCTGCTTTTTAGCCAAGTAAATCACCTTAAATAAATTATATTCTATATTAATTAGTATAACATATAAAAATCGCCATTTAGGCGATTTTTATATCTATGAACTATGAACTTATTGAAGTTACAATCGTCTAATTCTAAATTCTGGAGAAATTTGTTTATCAGCTGTTCCACCGACAACTAGTTCTTTGATTTTCATTGTGGGCTGGGCATCAGATACGGGAACACCCTGACCTTCTTTGCCACAAGTACCTATTGCATACCCTAAATCATTACCCACCATTTCTACCATCTGCAGGGTTTCCGGGCCATTACCGGTTAAAGTTGCTCCTTTTACTGCGGTAGTTACCTCTCCATTTTCTATTAAATACCCTTCAGCTACATCAAATACATAATCACCATTGGTGGTGTTAACCTGGCCACCCCCCATTTTTTTAACCAATAAGCCATTTTTTGTTGACTTAATTATCTTTTCAGGGTCATCTTTGCCTTTAGCTATATAGGTATTAGTCATTCTAGGAATTGGTCGTTCTTTATAAGATTCCCGCCGGCCGTTTCCAGATGCTTCCTTTCCTTCTTTTCGAGCAGTAAATTTATCATACATATAGCTTTCTAATATTCCGTTATTAATTAGCACATTTTTCTTCCCAACAGTACCTTCATCATCATAGCGGAAAGAACCATATTTATAGGGAATGGTAGCATCATCAATAACTGTTACCAGCTCAGAAGCTACTTTTTCTCCTATTTTATTGGCATAAACTGATAAGCCTTTTTGGGCTAAATCTGCTTCCAAACCGTGACCACAGGCTTCATGGACCATAGTCCCACCTGCTTCACTAGCCATCACTACCGGCATTTTGCCGCTAGGACAAGGTTGAGCTTTAAGCATTAATAAGGCACGATTAGCTGCTTCTAGCCCCAAATCTTTGGGTTCACGCTCATCAAAAATTTCAAAGCCTCGGGTCCCACCCAAAGAAGTATAGCCTGTTTGAATAGAATCACCATCACTGGCAATAGCATTACATATAAAACGGGTCCTGATTCTCTCATCCTCTACATAAATCCCATCACTATTGGCAATAGTTACCTTTTGCCTAACATCACCATAACCAACACTAACCTGCTTAATTTTTTCATCAACAGAACGGGCCGCATCATCGGTAGCTTTTACTTTTTCTACTTTTTCCTCCACATTAACTTTATCCGGTGGTAATTCAATATTAAATTCTAATAAAGGTTTAGGTGTTGTAAAATCCAAATTTATATTTTTTTTGCCACCTGTAGCTGCTCTACTGGCAATTTCTGCAACCTTTTTTAAACTTTTTTCAGTAATAACATTAGTAAAGGCATAAGCCGTACTTTCACCGGAGATTACTCTAATACCGGCACCGACATCAATACCTGAATTGATTCTTTCAATTTTTTGAGACTCGCAAAGGATACTTGTTGTTTCTTTATGTTCTATAAATATTTCAGCTAAATCTCCACCTTTGGCTAAAGCAATATCCAGTATTTCCTTTAACTGTTTTTTATCCATTTCTCCACCTCGAAAAAGAATAGATTCCTGCTATTAGTTTTATACTTATTTCTTATTTAGTATACCTGGCTCAAAAGGTTCGGGCCTAAAATTATTAGGGTCAACAGTCTCCCAGGTTATATCTCCTTCCAGGGCAATATTGTTAATGGTAACCTGAAAAACCAGTTCTTCACTTGGTCTTTTCCACTTCTTATTTTCCTGACTAATTAAATATTTACCAATATAAAGATCTTTAATATTAATATAATAAGGCATTTCCTCCATTTGCCTTAACCAGTATAAAAATTCTGCATAGTCACCTATAAATGCTAAAGAATATTCCCTGTGTTTAAATTCTTCTAAATCCACCTTATCCTGAGATTGAAAACCAATTATATTTAAATTAGCTTTTTCCGCATATTTGCTGGCATCCAATAAGACTAGCTGGGATTCTAATCCTAAATCATATTGTTTTTTAAACTCCCAGGTTCGATGCTCCATTTCCTTTAATTTATTAGCATTAATTCCTTTAATTTTTTTTCCAACCAAAGTTAGTTCATTTTCTAACTGAGTTATCTTCTCTTTAGTTTCTTGAATATGAGAAATTTCCTTTTTTATAAAAAAGTTATATGAAGCTACAATGATTAAAAGGATCAAAAGATAGAGAAGAGGTTTTCTAACCTTAAGCTTCTCGGCTAAATAATCCATCATTTTGAACCATCCCCTTCTGGAGGAGTAAACAATTTAATATTTTCTTTTAATTGAGCAGTTATTTTAAACTTTACATTTTCAGTTAAGATAATACTTCCCGTGTTCAGGCTGGAGATTTTTCCTTTAACCTTTTCAACATTATCAACATCAACTTGTTTAAACCACTGTAGTTTCCGGATGTTAATAGCCAGGTTACCTACTGTGGAAAAATTTTTGGCTTCTCCTTCAATAAAAACTTTATCTTCCTCTTTAGAAATTTTTACAAACCAGATATCATCTTCTAAACTCCCGGCAATATCGGCTAAAATATCAGACCAAACCTGTTTAGCTTTCCCTATTTTATCTGCTAGCTGCTCAATTTTTTTAATTGCTTCCAATGTTTTTTCATATTCTTGTACTTTTTCAAAAACAGGCTTTAAATTTTCTATATTGGCCTGCAAATTATCTAATTTTTCATCTAAGCCCATACGGTAAAAATAGTAATTAACACCCGAAAACCCCATTGTAAAAGCAATAATTGAAATTAATAATACTTTACTTAAACGCTTCCACTGAAGTAATGGTTTAGGCTGGTATTTAGGAGGTAGTAAATTTATGGCCAATTATTCCACCTCCCGTAAGAGTAGCCCTAGAGCAAAAGTATAACTTGAATTAATTTCTGTTCCAACCTGTAATAAATCTAAACTTTCATTTTTTAAGTCAACATTTATTACATTAATACCCAATTCCGCTTTTAATAAATTGGCTGTATCAGCACCAGCCCGAGGGCCGAATAAATAGATATTACCTGAGCTTATCATTTGTAATTGTCTATGTAAATAGCTATTTACCCTTTGATATTCGGCAACTAATCTATTAGTTATTTCCTGGTCCCAATCTACATTATGAATAAAAAAAATATTACCGTTAGTGAGGAAACTAAATACACCCCTTTGCTCATCCAGATATATGCAACAAACGGTATCTCCTTCCTCTTTATTTTGCAAATGCAAATAAAGGTACTTAAGTATGGTACCTTCCACATCCACTACCTGGGGCATTAATCCAGCCTGAGCTAATATATCACAATAGTTTTCCACATATTGTTTTCTGGCAGCAATTATCAATAGTCTTAACTGGTTGCTATTTAACCCAGTTATTTTGCCTAAAATCTCAAAATCAAATAACAGTTCTTCCGGAGGTATAGGGATATACTTGGTAACCTCCCACTGTAAAACTTGCTCTAACTCTTTTTCTGGTATTTCCGGTAAGCTAATAACCCTGGAAATAATTTGTTTACCACCCAGGGCAATATAAACAGGAAGTTTTTTAAGTTTATTTTTCTCTACAAACATAGAAAGTTCTTGCCCATCTAGAGGTAATTGGGTTAAATATTCAATTGTCCGGATTTTATCCTTATAATTTGCTACAGCTATAAATATTCTATCATCACTAATATGAACAGCAACCTTCTTTTTGTTTTTTGAGAACAAATCCTCTACTACCCCTCTCCTAAGAAAAACTGGCCCAGTCAATTTTTCCATTCTCCAGAATCTACAATACTATAGACTAACAAAAGTTTTATCCATTTGTACAGACTATTAATGTCTCGGATTTTTAGACACATGTTCTATTGCTTTACTTACTTCTACCAATAAATCTGTAGAGAGCTGGCTGTTTAAAACACCTGTTCTGACAAAAAGTTCACCTTTATCTGTATTAACATAACGGGGTGGTAAATGATTTAAAGCCATGGCCATAATATCAGCTTTACATGTATCACAGAAGCAAACATCAGATCTTTTTTTACACTGCTCTTCCACAAGTTGACTAACTAGAAGTTCGGTTAAATTTACAGGTTTTTTCATACAAATCCCCCACTTTATATTAATGTCTTAATTAAAATCAATTAGTTTAATATCATATCCAGGAGTATAGTTGCCATCCCAGTTATAAAAAATATCTCCCGAAATTGAAAAATGTTTATGATAATCTAAATTTCCCATTATATAAATATTACCGTTAATAGTTGTATTATTTTTAAAAGTCAAATTTCCTTTAACATAAATATTACCGTTAATAGTTGTATTATT
>JASKKI010000096.1 GCA_030154225.1 Clostridia bacterium
AAGATGAATTAAATAAACTAATAACTAATATTAGTAAAACTAATTTTACTTTAATCTAGTCAAGCTAAATTTTTAACTAACTAAGTGGAATCTTGAAACCAAGTAAGGTTCGGTTTTTAATTTATTGTACAAAAACTTAGTGACAGTTTTTTTAATAAATTTTGATGAAATTGTGTTATTTATTTCTACAAAATCTCTGGTGGGCTGCAGGGTATAACATTATTACTATTCCGTTGGCCGCGGGGATTTTATATCAAGCCGGCATAATCTTAAGTCCGGCCATAGGTGCCGTTTTAATGTCACTAAGTACCGTTATTGTTGCTATTAATGCCCAACTATTAAAGGCATAATGGAAATTTATTTAAAAAACTACCTCATCAACATTGGAAACTTGTTCCTCTTTGATATAGATTACAGCTTTATTAGGTAGACAGACAATACTTTGTCCGGCTTTTGATATTTTACCTGTTTTAACACATATTTTTCTAGGACAATCAACTGTTTCATCTACAACCCAAACATTTTTGTTTTTAATGGCAATTTCAATATATTTGTTCTCTGGATAAGTAATCTTAAATCTTTGATCATTTTCCAAAGTCAATGTTTGATAGTGTTCGCCATTTACCTGAATAACTACCTGTTTATTACCACTACCGGATAAAAAATTATCCATTACAAACCAGGAGATAATTGCAACTATTAAAAGTCCTAAAATAAAAATATCGCCTTTTTTCATTACATCACCTTTTTTAAAAATTAATTGTTCCAATCCACCTTATTATAGAACTATTTTTTGAACAAACTGTGAACAACTTAAATTCACATTTTGTCCAAAATATAACCATGAAAACTACAAATCTTAACCGTATAATATTTTTAAGCACTTTTTGTACTCACTATTTCGGGACCTAGGAAAATCGCCCCCAATTACTTTACTTGGTCCCCATAGTGTATTGAAATTTAACATTTCAATACACCTCCGTTTTGGCAGGGAGATACACCCTGCTTTTTTTTGTGTATTTTTTCCAAATAAAAGGAGGGCCTAGCTTGGCTAGACCCTTAATGACAGCTTTTATTAGTATTTTCCTTACCATCTTCTTCATTATTGGACTTTTTATGGTGATGGCCATGTCCACCACAGCAGCCACCGCCGCGCATCATGAAAAAGAATAAACCTCCAATAGCCAGATAAGGTAAAATATCTTTCAAAAATTCCATGTAAATCCCTCCTCGTATAAAAAGGATACCCCATACTTTTGATTTAATTATTACTGAATTTCGAACTTTTTGTGAAACTATTATAATTGAATACGAACAAAGCATAAATTAATGCTCCAGTAATAAGGGCCCAGTTGTAGCCTAAAACCATGGCAATCATTAAAGCCATAATGGAACCTAGAACTGAGGTCCAGCCGTTAACACCCCACATTAAGGGAATTAACTGTTTGGAACTTTCTTTTTCTTTAAGAATTAACATTCCTGAAGGAAAAGGAATCCCCAGGGCCAGACCCAATGGTAATAAAACCAGTATAGTAATAACTATTTTGGTTTGAATGGGATCACCTTGCCAAAAGGCAAATATTTTCGGTAATAATGTTGAAATTACCAAAGAATATAAAGTAATGAATCCTGCAGTTAAAGAGGGAGAGACCTTTTTAGTTAACCCTGCCAGTAAACTCCCTATTCCTCCACTTGTTAACAATGTTGCGATGACTACACTAAAGGTTAATGTAGGGTGACCAATAAATAATACAAATTTTTGTATTAAGGGTATTTCTATCAGCATAAAACCTAATCCCAGTAAAATGAAATAGTAATATAAAGGCTTATTTTCAGTAGAAGTTAATAATTGATAATGAGGTTTTAAAGCCCTTCTCCCTACCAGGAATACTGTCCCGAAAACGATCCAGATAGTTAATGGAATACTTTTACCTTGTGAATTATAAAAAAATGGAGAATTGTCAGTAACAACCCATTTATTAATATTAGTATCTTTTTTTGTTAAAGATGTATCACTTTGAATGAAAGGGAGATGTAGTATTTCTTGCTGGTTGAGAGCAGCCAGTTCTTGTAATTCTTTGGCTTCTTTTTCTGAAAAAGGCTTATCCTTGATAATAAGTAAAGGATAATATATTTTTGAATGGTGTCCTTCGTTATCGTTATTACTGCTTAGATAGGCAATGGAGCGGACAGCTTCATCTCTAGTTAACCCCCGTTTTTCTAAAGTTTTCAGGGCTGTAGATACTGCTTTTTTCAGATCACTTTCACCGTGAAGCACTAGAGCTAGTTTACCATTGGGTTTTAAATGATTTAAATATTCGGTAAAAGCTTCTAGGGTATAGATATAATTTTCTGATAAAGCATATCCTAAAGTTTCTGCAGCCTGGGTCATTACCATTGATAAATAAATAACATCATAGGTATTATTATCATTGGATATAAAGCTTCTACCATCTTGGACCAGTGTTTTGGTGCCAGGCAAGTAATAAATGTTACCATTAAAATCTGCAAATTTTTTGGCGGCTTCAATTGTTCCTTTATTAATTTCTACTGCAGTTATGTCTTGAATACCTGCTAAACGAGCTAGTAAAAGGTCCATGCCTCCACCCGGTCCTATTAATAAGACCTTAGAATTAGAACCTAATTTAAAGGGTAAATAGCCAATTTCTTTTTTCAAAAATGCTATTTTGTTCAGATCACCGTCAAAAGGTATCATCTTTGATGCTGCACTACCATCTACCAAAACAATTTTTTCTTTACGATCATCGGTCTCAATTACATCAGTGCGGGAAAAGGAATTCCAGGTTGTAAAAATGGACCTGGGGTTACCCTTTAATAAGCCCATAGCTTTAGCATTTCCGGAGTAAGCGGTAAAATCAGCTACCATATTATCCAGAGATTGACCAAATATACTTAAAGCAATAATTAATAATGAAGTTGCTAAAATCTTTAATAAATTTGCTTTATCTTTTCCTATCAATAAATGGGCCAGGAGGGCAATGAGTGCTATAAATATTACCGTAGTAATGATACTGTAATTATCCAATAAATTAATAATTAGTATACTACCCAATCCTGAACCTACTAAATCAGCGAAATATAAAAATAGGCTTTGCCTGGAATATTGGTAAAAGGCTTCAGATAAGAACATACCACCCAGAATAAAAGGTAAAGAACTTATAAAGAGGTAAACAAAAAATGCTAGTTGGAAATAGGGAGTTTTATAGATAATAACGATTACCAGTATACTTGTTAAAGCAAACAAAAGGGAACTTTGCTTTAAGATGTTTTCTTTTGTAAAACCAAATTGTTTTAAATCTAAGTTTCTTATTCTGTAGACAGCTATTCCCCCTAAGCCTAGGGAAAGAATGGCCAGGGATATGGCTAAAAAAACAAAGTGGTAAAACATTATTGCTGAAAACAACCGGGTAAGAGTAATTTCAAACATGAACAGTGAAAGGGAGATTAAAAATACAGCTAATAATAATCTTTTGTTTGGCATTTTTTTCCTCCTTGTCTTAACCTTGGACCAGATAAAAGATAGTTAGGGAAACTATGATCAGAACAAATGTGACTAAGATTGTATTAATTAATTGTGTCCTGGATACCGGTGGATTTTCAACTTTTAAAGGTAATGGTTTTTTTATTAAAATACTTCTTAAGATTAACCCGGAAATTATTAAGATAATACTCAATAAATGGGAGATGCTAAACATACCAAATACAGTAGGATTAGTTCTAAATAGTTCTACTATACTTCTGATAATGGGGAAAATTATTAAATAATTTACTAAGAGCTGGCCATCATATCTTAGATTCAGTCTTTTTAGCCAGAGATAACCGAAAAGTAAATAATCCAGAACAAATTCATAAACTTGGGCAGGATGGACAATAACATTGTCAACATTAACGCCCCAGAAAAATACTTTGGTCATAGGGATCCCGAAAACATCACAACCTACTCTACCGATGGCTTGTCCAAGAATCAAGGCAGGGATTAAAGCATCGGCCGATTTGAAGAGTGGAAGCTTTTTGGCTTTGATATAACCTATTCCCGTAAGCATTCCACCCAGGATACCTCCATGGATAGATAAGCCACCTTCATTAATAAATAATATTTCTAGAGGACGGGCTAAATAATATCCAGGATTATAAAAAACAATAAAACCTAACCTGGCACCCAAAAAACCACCTAATATGGAAAAAAGGATTAAGTTGGCTACAAGGTCTTCGTTAATATTTTTTCTGCGGGCTTCTTTTAAAGCTAAATAATACCCGGTGAGTACTCCGATGGCGATCATTACTCCGAAAAAGTGAAAGGAAAATGGACCTAGAGAAAATAATTCTTTCATTATTTTTCCTCCTGTTTATAAAAGTTTGTAAGCACCACTATTTTCTAGTGGTGCTTTTTAAATAATAAAGGGGGTAAGGGTTATATACCTAAAAACCCAGAGGATTACTGGGGGAGTTCTAAGTGCATTGTACAAAACCAAAATTAAATAATAAATAGATTTCACAAAAAGTTCATAAAGTGTTACCAATTACAACAAAATTACTTTCTCTTTTCAAAATTAGTTCATATTTAAGACATAACTTTGACAAAAAAAAATTTTACAATTCTAGCTATGGATTAGTTGAGGCTACCACCCCGGAACTACTGGCCACTCATGACAAACTAACGGGCTTAGCCCGTTTCATATACATAAATTTCTTAAACATGGGGTGATTATTTTGAGTATAGCAGTGATAGTAGCTTTATTAGGATTTATAGGAGCTTTTATAGCCGGAATGGTGGGTATTGGTGGAGCAATAATTATGGTGCCTTTATTGTACTTTATTCCATCCAGGCTAGGTGCAGAGCAGTTAAGCATGCAAACGGTGGCAGGTATTACTATTGTCCAGGTGCTGGTTGCTACCGGTACAGCAGCTTTAGTGCATAAGTCCAATAATTTTATTGATAAAAAATTAGTTTTATGGATGGGTACAAGTATAATTATCAGCTCATTAGTAGGGGGATTGGGATCAAAATATATCCCTGAAGCCAGTTTACAATTAATTTTTGCAATTCTCGCTTTAATTGCTTCCATCATGATGTTTATTCCCAAAAAAGAAATAAGCATAGATGGAGAATTAAAATTTAATAGACTACTAGCAGTAATAAGTACAGCGGTGGTGGGTTTATTATCAGGATTAATAGGAGCGGGGGGTGCCTTTCTTTTAGTTCCTATAATGCTTTATGTATTAAAAATTCCATTGCGAATCACGGTGGGTAGTTCTCTAGCTATTGTATTTTTTTCTGCTGTTTCCGGTTTTATAGGTAAGGCTTTGAGTGGTCAAATAGTTTGGGAGCTGGCACTGGCTATCATACTGGGGGCAATTCCCGGTGCTGGGTTGGGTAGCAAAATAAGTAAGCTGGTTCCTGTAAAAGCGATAAAATTTTTACTAGCCTTACTCATAAGCGGGTCTGCTTTAAAAATGTGGTTTAATATTTTGGTATGAAAATTAGGAGGATGAAAAATGAATAAGAAAATTTTAATGTTTGCTATTATTTTAAGTTTAATAATTTTTATTGCTGGTTGTAATAAAGATAAAGGGGAGACCCGGATAATAAAGACCCAGGAGACAACTGAAATTGAAGCCAACAAACAAACGGAAAAAAAAGCTGTTAGCAATGCAAACAAACTAAATCCCCGTGATTATGAACGTTTTAATGGTGATGGTGCGGTTCAAATGAGCATAATTTTTGCCAATCCATTGGGCCAAGGTAAAAAAGGGTATTTAACCTTTGTCGCTGCTTTAGATAACCATTCCTATAACCTGGATGATTTTGATTTAAGTAAATACGTAACTTTAGTAGATGATAAAGGAAATAGTCCTAAAGGAAAAGCTAAATGGGAGGCTTATAGTGGTGGAGGTCACCATGTCATTAATTATTTACTTTTTCCCGATGGCGGATTTATTACACCGGAAACAAAGTATATTAAATTAATTATCAAGGATTTCATTGATGTACCGGTGCGGGAATTTGTTTGGGAAAAAGAATTTTTAGGTATAAAGGAGTAAGCTGAGATGTCCATATTATTAATTGCCTTTTTAGCAGGAATAGTTTCTTTTATATCACCTTGTATTATACCAATGTTATCGGTATATTTTTCTATGATCACAGGTTTATCATTAAAGGAATTAAGAAATTTACCGGAAAACAGGACTTTAAAGAAGTATGTTTTAGGTAATACCTTAATGTTTGTGTTGGCTTTTACTATTGTATTTACACTTGCAGGAGGAGCGGCAGGTTATTTAGCCGGATTTCTCTCCAAATACGGGCGGTATTTTGAAATACTGGGCGGTAGCCTGGTCATAATTTTGGGATTAAATTTAATAGGTGTTTTTAAATTTAATTTTGTTGATAGATGTAATATGCCTGGACAAAAGGCAAAAGTAGGTAGTGGATACTTTTCATCCTTTATCGTAGGTTTGATATTTGCCGTAGCCTGTTCCCACTGCATCGGTCCGGTTCTTTACTCCATCTTAATTATGGCCGGTTCTCTTGGTTCAATAACAAACGGCATGCTGGTTATGTTTTTATTCTCTATAGGTTTGGCTATCCCTTATATTCTTGCCGGCTTATATATGGATAAAATCATAAAGTTAATTCATAAAACCCAGAGAATTTCCAAAGGACTGAATATAGCCACCGGTATTATAATTATCGGTTTAGGAGTATTGATCTTAACAGGTAACTTTTATCTATTGACGGCATATACAGCCAAACTATTACCTTTTAAGCTTCCTATTGGAATGTAAACTGTAAAGATTTTGTTCATAAAAAATTCATAATTATGACAAAACTATAACAAGAAAATTATTTAAAATTAAATTATAAAGGGTAAAATTATATTATTACTAAAAAACTAGGAGTGATAAAATGATGCATTGGGGTTATGGATATGGAATGGGTTTGGGAATGATTTTATGGTGGATAATAATTATTGGAGGAATAGTTCTTGCATTTTATGGTCTCTTTAGCCTGGCTAAAGGTCAGCCTAATAAAAAAGAAGTTGATAAAGGTATAGATGCTTTAGATATATTAAAAGAACGTTTTGCCAAAGGTGAAATTAATGAAGAAGAGTATGAACAAAAGAAAAAAATTTTGATAAAATAAAAATAACATAATAAACTGTAGTACTAAACCGGGTTTACCCCGGTTTTCTTTGGAGGTGGATTTGATGGGTATACCAAGAATTCTGGTAGTTGATGATGAAGAGGGAATCAGAGACCTGGTTTCTATGTATTTAGAAAAAGAAGGATTTAATGTTGATATTGCTCCAGATGGACAAGGGGCTCTCAGTAAAATTGAAAAAAATGATTATGATTTATTTATCATTGATGTAATGATGCCTAAACTAGATGGTTTTGGTTTGGTCAGGGAAATCAGGAGATTTTGCGATAAACCGGTAATAATGTTAACTGCTAAAGGTGAAGAATATGAAAGGGTTTTGGGCTTTGAATTGGGATGTGATGATTATGTAGTAAAACCCTTTAGCCCCAGGGAATTAGTTCATCGGGTAAGGGTACTTTTAAAAAGGACTCTAAATATGGAAAGTAGTGAACAAAATATATTAAAATTTCCCCGTTTACTAATCGACAAGCTATCCAGGCAGGCTAAGGTGGATGGTAAAGAAATAACCCTTACACCTAAAGAATTTGAATTATTATACTACTTAGCCAGTAGCCCGGGTAGGGTTTATACCAGGGAACAAATTTTAGAAAATGTATGGGGTTATGATTATTTTGGTGATTTACGGACAGTAGATACCCATGTTAAAAAATTAAGAGAAAAACTGGGTAGAGGAAACGGACCTGACTATATAAGTACCGTCTGGGGTGTAGGTTATAAATTCGAGGTTACCAATGATTAGGAATAGTATTATTGGCAAACTTTGGATTTCCATTGTTGCATTAATTGTAATAGTTTTACTTTTTTTAAGCCTCGGACTTTCTAGTCTTTTAGAAAATTTTTATTTTTCCCAGATATCTGATGAGCTTGTTTCTGAAGGAAAACAAATAGTTAAAGTTATTAATTCTGAAGACAATATAAAAGAACTAATAGAGAAATTAGATCTTTTAAGTGATTTCACCAATGCTCATATATTGATTGTTGATGAAAAGGGCTTGGTTGAAGCTTGTAATACTATGATGGGACTTCCTTCGGGGTCTTTATTTGAACCTGGAGAATTAGAAAAAGTTTTTTCAGGGCAAATAATTACCAAAAAAGGATACCACCATCATTTTAATGCACCCATGTTATCAGCAGCTGTACCCATTTATGATGGAAAAGATGGTAAAGAAATTAATCGTGCTTTAATGCTTTTTAAACCTGTTGCTCCCATAACAAACACAATTAATTCCATGAGATGGCTAACCATTTATGCTGCTGTTGGTGCAATACTTTTAGCCAGTGTTGTTAGTTTTTTCTTATCAAGAACTTTATCCAGACCTTTGGTACAAATGAATAAGGTTGCCACGGAAATGGCTAAAGGTAACTTTGAAAATAGGATTGAGGTTAAAAGTGAAGATGAGGTGGGTTTATTAGGTGCCAGTTTGAATTGTATGTCGACCCAACTAAAAAATAATATAGCTGAACTTTCCCATGAAAAAGAAAAACTGGAAAACATCTTAGCCAGTATGTCTGATGGTGTTATTACCCTTGACGCTGCTGGAAATATAATTTTAATAAATCCGCCCGCTGAAAGTTTTCTAGCCAAATGTGTAGAAAATTTAAACTCCGGACAAAATATCCTTGATTGTATTACAATGGCCGACTTTAAATTATTATTTGATGAAGTAAATGAAGAAAAGAAAATGCAGAAAAAAGATATTCAAATTGCCGGAAAAATTATCTCGGTAAGGATGACACCGTTATTAGATAATGATAAGGAAAAAATTCTTGGTGTAGTAGGTATTTTGCAAGATGTTACCAAAGAGAGGGAGCTAGAGCAAATGCGTCGTGATTTTATTGCAAATGTCTCCCATGAATTAAGAACTCCTCTAAGCTTAATGCAAGGATATTCGGAAGCATTATTAGATGGAATGGCTGAAGATGTAAACAAGCGGAAAAAAATAATCTCAATAATACACCAGGAAACGTTGAGACTGAAAAGAATGGTTAATGAACTATTAGATCTATCCAGGTTACAGACAGGGCATTTTACTTTAAATAAACAATTATTAAATATTACTGACATGTTAAATATTATTGAGGAAAAATATAAACCTGCTGTCATAAAAGCTGGTTTGGATTTTGAACTTATAATTGAACCCAATTTACCTAAGGTCAGTGCAGACCCTGACAGACTGCAGCAAGTATTAATCAACCTCGTGGAAAATGCTTTAAAACATACAGAAAAGGGTATGATTTCTATAAATGCTTTTAGAGAAAATGAGCAGATATGTATTGAAGTAACAGATACCGGTTCAGGAATTTCCAAACAAGATATCGATTTAATTTGGGAGAGATTTTATAAAGTGGATAAATCAAGAAATAGAGCCAAGGGTGGTACTGGTCTGGGATTATCTATTGTTAAAAATATCGTTAAGGCCCATGACGGGAAAGTCTGGGTGAGAAGTGATGAAGGAAAAGGTAGTACTTTTGGTTTTTGC